>SOIY01000043.1 GCA_004376785.1 Candidatus Stahliibacteriota bacterium
TATTTTCCTATAGATAATTATAATGAGAAAGAATAAGATGTCAAGGTGTGGATTTAGAAGAGAGCTCTGAAAAAATATTCATCGCTCTCCTGATTACAAAGATGCGAAAAAGATTACAGTGATATTTCATGACTTTTATCTCTGATATCTATTACTTTAATCACTGTAATCAAAGATTTCTGGCTTTTTCAGAAATCTCAAGAACCAGAATCGATACTGGCAAAGACTCCAGCCTAATATTATCCTGGGTCAAACCCTGGGCTATGATTCGATGACTGCCTGGAGATAGCTGCCAGTTGATTGTATAGGGAAATGGTACAGAACCTATTAATTCATCATCAATAAACCATATAACTTTTTTAAGTTGATAGCAAGATTGAATTTGCAACTTTAGTAATTGATATTCTTTTCTTAAAACCGGGTCAATTTTAAATATGTCACCACCATCAGGAAAAGAAATGACAAAATCACTCTTGTTTTGCAAATTCGGTTTAATGAATTCTCCTGAATTCAAAATACCTGATAAAGGTTCTTCTTGCGTGTGATATTGACATTCTGTTTTTGGTTCTGTGCCAGCAACAAATATTTCATCTATTGTGTTATCACAATATTTATTTGCAGATTCACCAGACGTAGTACAAATTTCGCGGTGTACAATTTTATCTGGCTGTGCAAACTTTATTGATGGTTTTTCTCGGTGTAGTAAAAGCATAATGTCTCTGAATATTGGACCGGCACCAGTAATTCCAGAAACATGGTTCATCGGACTGCTATCAAAATTGCCGACCCAGATACCAACAAGGTATTTATCCGTAAAACCAACACACCAATTGTCTCTAAAATCCTTTGAAGTCCCGGTCTTTGCTGAGCAAAAAAAAGGCAGATTTAAGGGACTGTACTCTGTAAATGCTGGACTTCGAGCACTATTATCGGAAAGAATATCCGTAATTATGTATGCAACCTCTGGGGTAAAGATTCTTTTTGGCTTGCGTTTCTGTATACATCTTGTCGAATCAATGCTAATCAAGGAATGCTCTTTTTTATAAATGCCATAATGTGCAAAAACCATAAAGGCGCGCGTCAGTTCAAATAAAGTAACTTCACCGTTACCCAGGGTGAGCCCTAATCCATAATATACTGGCGATTTATCAAGGCTTTTGAATCCAGCCTTTTTAAGTCTATTAAGAAGCATTTCAGAACCGAATTTCCCACATACCCTGACTGCCGGAATATTATAAGAACAGGCAAGTGCAGTTCTTAGTCGCACTATTCCGTGATATTTTTCATCATAGTTTCGCGGCGTATAATCACCACCAAAAGTAGATTCATGGATTGGTAGATCAGGAATTAGTGTTGCGGCAATTGCTCCATTCTCAAGGGCGATTGCATATATAAATGGTTTTAATGCAGAACCTGGCTGTCTCAGTGATCTGACTCCATCGACTTCTCCATCAATGAACGGATCAAAAAAGTCAACAGAACCAACATATGCCAGAATCTCCATTGTTCTATTATCAAAGATAATGACGGCACCATTAGTAACATTTGCACGCTCTAATCTTTTAATATTATTTTTCAAAATCTTCTCAACCTCTTTTTGAAGACGTAAATCTAATGTAGTTTTAATAACGCCGATATTTCTGTATCCCTCATGTTTTATTAAGAAGAGTATATATTCGCAAAAGTGAGGTGCGAGGAAATTTTTTTCTTTAGGGATTAAATTTATTCGTTGTTTTACAGAATTACCGTACGCAACAGAATCAATAACACCGCAGTTAAGCATTGCAGTCAGAATATTAATCTGCTCATTTTGTACTCTACCAGGATATCTGTATGGATTAAAAAACGAAGGTGCTCTTGGTATGGCAGCGAGATACGCAGCTTCACCAAGCGATAGATCGCGGGCAGGTTTGCGAAAATATAGATGCGATGCAGCTTCAACTCCATATGTCTGATTGCCATAAGGTGCATAATTGAAATACAATTCCAATATTTCTTCTTTATTCAATTTTAATTCGATATTAATAGCAAAAAATGCCTCAATAAGTTTATAGATTATATTTCTGGCTGGAGAATTTAAAATATTACGTGCCAATTGTTGGGTGATGGTTGAACCACCATATACGATTTTTCTATGTGTTAAGTTTTGAATAATTGATCTTAAAATTGCCACAGGATCAATGCCTTTATGAAGAAAGAATCTTCTGTCTTCGCTGATTAAGGTTGCCTTAACTAACCATGGAGAGATTTGATCAAGCTGGCTGTACTGACTTGTCGCATCCTGTTTGGAAAGGACCTCACGTAAAATACATCCATCACGGTCTAAAATCCTTATCGAAGACATCTTTTCATGTGCTAAAAAT
Source organism: Candidatus Stahliibacteriota bacterium (assembly GCA_004376785.1). GTDB lineage: Bacteria > Hydrothermota > Tepidihabitantia > SM23-42 > SM23-42 > SOIY01. The sequence continues at coordinate 2,364 of SOIY01000043.1, forward strand.
TGGCTTCGTGTTGGTAGAATTATTGCAATGATTAAGGGAAGAGAAAGTAGAAAAGAGATAATGATCAGTTTATTTCTCGTCATTATTAAATTATAGGAGCAAAGTATTGTAAGTCAAGATAGGCGATGGGAACGGTGTTTAGGGCGTGTTGCCCAAATCTGTTTAAAGGTATGAACATTCTAAAGACGTCATTACGAGGAGCGCAGCGACGAAGTAATCTCATGAAATATAATGAGATTGCCACACCCCGACCATTACAAT
>SOIY01000289.1 GCA_004376785.1 Candidatus Stahliibacteriota bacterium
ATAGGAGGTGTCTTATTGGGCCTCCCTCCTAAATTTGTAGCCTTTTAAATATTCCTCTTTACAACCCTTCGATACTGAAATATATAAAAAATATCTTAGTTGTCAATAGGAAGGATGAAACATATTAAGTTGTCTCAACTCATTTTCTAAAAACATTTTTATTTCTACATTTTCTGGATTAATTTCTGAAGCCATTTTGAATAATTCTATTACATTTCTAATATCGCCTCTGTTCTTACAGATTAAGCCATTTAAAAAATATTTCTGTGCAATCAAATAGCGGTTCAATTTTTCTTTATCATCAATATTTGCAATAAGTTTTTGCGGGTTTATTCTGAATTTCAGCAACGCTGAAAGATTAATGTCCCAGCTTTCTCTTTTTATACTGTTGGACGTAAAAAACTCTAAATATGGATTGTTATCAGTATTTATTGCTGCTCCTTTAGTAAATTTAGTTACTGCTTCTTCATCACAAATCAAGCAGATGGTGAGGAGATAAGGATCGAATAAAATATCGTCCTGTATGTTTTGTAGATTATTACATAAAAAGGAGAAATCTATATCTATTCTGTGGTCAGTGGCTATAAGTATACCATGGGAATGAGCAAGCCATACAGTAGTATGAGGGAATACAGAAGAAAATGTTTTGATAAGTATTTTAAATTCATTTAAAGATAATTTATGCAGGGGCAAATATTGACATATAACTCCATTTTTATTGAGAATCTTCTTGCACAGTTGAAAATATTCTTTAGTGTAAAGATTATTACAGCCCAGGCTTGGGTGCGTAGGATCACAGGATATAATATCGTATTTTTTATTTGTTACTAATATATAATTTCTACCGTCTCCACCTATAAAATTTACCTTTGGATTTTTAATAACATTTTTATTGAAAACATTAAAAAATTTGGCAGCATCTTTAATGCCCGGGCAGATTTCAATACAATCAATCTGGTTTACACTGTGCTCAGCTACAGCCGATGCCGTGATGCCAATGCCAAATCCAATGATTAATGCATTTTGCGCATCGGGGTTGATAAAAAATGGTAAATGGCCTAACATCTTGATAACCTTTAAGGCGTCATAAGTAGTGCCACACACTGCATTATTGTTTATATGACATGCCCTTATTCCAGTGAATCTATCTTCGCTTACGATCACTGTTCCTTCCGAAGTTTCTTTATAGTAAAGTAGTTTATCAGAACGGGTAACTGTTCTAAATATTGAAGGCGGTAAAATCATAGGATCTTTCGTTCCCAGGTGTGCAAGGAATATGGCAATAAAAACAATGCAACAATTGACTGTTATGAATCTGGTTTTTCTCTGCAGGTCTGGTTCAAGAACTATGAGTGCCATTCCTAAGAGTAAATTAATGAATGCTACTGATATAATGCCTTTTGATATACCGAGAAGGGGAATTAAAATAAATCCTGCAATCAAAGATCCAAGAATACTGCCAATTGTGTTTATGAAATATACCTTGCCAACATTATACCCTAATTTATCTGTGTTCTGTGTGTATATTTTACATATAAGGGGAAAACTGATACCCATAAATAAGGCTGGGAAAAAAATTATTACAAAGGAAAGTAGCAATCCGGGTAAAATAATCCGTAATGCTGGTATTTCTAATATATTTCTAATTGAAAACAATAAAGTCGGGAGTTCGTTTAGGAAAAGGACGATTGTTATTGTATATACACCAATAACAATTTGACATATGGCGAGTAATGATAGAAGTTGTTTTTTATTATTTAGATATTTTGTAAAAATAAGACTCCCAATGCTTATGCCAGCAAGAAAAACGATGAGAACGCTCGTAAAACTGTAGGTCGAATTTGTAATAAAGATACGTAATGACCTTATCCATAATATTTCATATGACAAAGCGCAAAAACCAGAAAGACCGGCAGTCAATAATGAGATTTTTATGATATGACTTGGATATTTCCCAATCAATTTTCTCTTCTTTTCCTTGTAGAAAACGGCTTTATGTGAGGATAGAAGAAGCGAAACAAAGCCTGATATTAGAATTATTACAATTGATAAAATCTGGGTAATAGTTTGACCAAAATATAGAATAAAGAAAAACCCGGTTAAAAAGGCACCCACGATACTACCGAGCGTATTAATTCCATATAACGCCCCAACGCCTTTTCCGATTTCTTCTCTGCGTTTTATAAAAACCTTGCTTAACACTGGAAGTATTCCACCCATTAAAAATGTGGGGATAAACATTATTATTGTTGATAGTGCTATTACCAGAAGCATTGAAATCTTTTCAGTACTTAATGCCAGATAGATTGATCTATAAATATCTGGTAGATAATGGAATACAAGAAGTATGATAAAAGAAGAAACGGCGATTCCAAATGCCAGAAAGCTGTATAGTCTCAGATGATTATTTGTTTTATCAACTTTTTTGCCAAAATATATACTTCCAATGCCTAATCCAGCCATAAATACTGCAATCACAATCGCTACCCCTGATATTGTAGTGCCAAAAATCAGTGATAATATTCGTATCCAGACAATCTCGAAGATAAGTGCGGAAAAACCGGACAGGAAACACAGGATTAATATTAATGCTTGATTACTTAATGT
>SOIY01000283.1 GCA_004376785.1 Candidatus Stahliibacteriota bacterium
GAAAAACTTATGATTCTCAAATCTTTATCTATGGCAATAACACCATCAGAAAATGAATCGAGAATATTTTCAAGATTATTTAATAACATGTTATTAATTACAGAATCAGATTTAGTAATACACCAACGAGAAATGCTGAAACAATCATTATAACTGCTGCTTTAATCATATCGATAATACCCAATTCCTTTAAAAGAATGGCAAAGGTTGCAACACATGGAAAATACATGGTCAATACTACACTGGCAATAATGAGTTGTTTTAGTGAGAGTCCTAACGGCGCAAGCATACCAACAGCCAGGTCTTTTCTTAAAAAGCCGATTATCAAAGCGCCAACTGCTTCAAGTGGTAATCCCATAAGTTTTGTAATTATCGGTGCAGCTATTCTTCCCAGAAATTCAATTATTCCCAGAGAATAGAGAAGATTTACAGTGAGCACACCTAAAAGAACAAAGGGTATAGCTTCTTTCAGAAACCAGTGGATTCGCATCCAGAGTTTTTTGAAGAGGGTACCGAAATGGGGGAGACGGTACGGTGGAATTTCCGTAAATATTTCTGGACTCTCACCTTTTATAGCCAGGTTCATTAGTATACCGAATACAAACCAAACTATAAAGAGTGTTCCAAAGACCGGGAAGAGTCCTCTTGCGCCATATTTACCTAATAGACCAAATATCATTGCAATCTGAGCCATACAGGGGATTGCAATTGCCATAAGTGTGGCGGCAATAAAGCGTTCTCTTTTCGTTTCCAGAACTCTTGTTGCCAGTGCTCCAGGTACATTACAGCCTAAACCCAACATCATCGGGACAATTGCCATGCCATGTAGACCAACAGAGTGCATTAATTTATCGAGCAACACAGCAAGTCTGGGTAAGTATCCTGAATCCTCGAGAAAACTCAAGACCAGATAAAAAGCTATAATATAGGGTAAAACAGCAGCAATGGGAACGAATAATCCAGTAGTTAGTAATCCAAATGATTGGCCAAAGTCGATTTCTCCTTCGATTAGCTGTCCAATAAGGATATTATGAATTATCCCCTGTCCTCCTAAAACACGAGAAAATGCCATCATGACGGGTAGCCAAAGGTTTTCGAATAGCGGTTCAAATACATAGCCGATTAACCCTTCACCAATAAACCTGATGATTTGAAAAACAATATACATAATTCCTAATGCAATTGGTATACCAGTCCAGGGGTGGACAGTCAAATCGCCGAGACGCTCGAGAATTGTGTGGTGTTTATGTCTAATGATTTGGACATTTTCGATAATATTACCTATTTCATGCCACCGTTCCTCATTTTCATACTCATAGGTGCCTTGCCTTGCTTCTCCTATTCGGCTCACTAGTTCTTTGATTCCTTCACCGGTTATTGCTACAGTTGGTACAATAGTAACACCAAGGATTTCTTGAAGTTTTGCAACATCGATTGAAATCCCTATATGTTTTGCCTCGTCCCAGAGATTCAAAGCAATAATCACTGGAATTTTCTTCTTAAGAAGCTGCAGTGTTAAATTTAGATTTCTTTCTAAATTTGTAGCATCTATTACATTTACTACGACACTATTTTTGTCTTTAATCGCTTGCTCGAGCACTTTAACTGTTACTTTTTCTGCTGGTGAGATAGGGTCGAGACTATATGTACCAGGCACATCAATAACTTTTACTTTTTTCTCTCCTGAACCCATAATGCCTGTGCTAAATTCAACGGTCGTCCCCGGGTAATTTGAGGCGATTACACCAACTCCAGTGAGCCTCGTAAAAATTACGCTCTTGCCAACATTTGGGCTACCAATCAATAAGATCTTCCTTGAGATTTTATTGATCATTCTTTTCCTTATTTTTTTCATGATGTTTCTACTACTACAATAATTCTGCGTGCCATTCCAAAACCAATGGCAACCTGGGTATTTCCAACTCTTATAATTACTGGTCCGCGCATAATTTGTCCACTGACTTTAGTTATCACTACTCCGGGCCTTATACCTAATGCTTCTAATTTCGCTGTTATGCCGCGACCACCCTGCATTGCAACGACTGTTCCGCTTTGTCCTGTTCCCATCTGGGCTAAGTCAATATTTGCCATATTAATTTCCCCTTTGTTTTTTCTTGCAATCAATGCATAATCCATATAATGCTAATCTATGGAATTTTATTGAGAACTTATATTTTTTAGCAACATCTTGCTGGAGTTTTTCGATTTTACTATTTTTGAATTCAATAATCTTACCACAATTTTTACAGATAAGATGGTCATGATGATGTGCTTTATGTACTGGCTCAAACTTTGAAATACCATCATCAAAATTACATTCATCTGCTAACCCGCAACTTGTAAGTAGTTTTAAAGTTCGATAGACTGTGGAATAACTAATCCCTGATCTAATTTTTTTGATTTCATTATACAGTTCTTCAACACTGAAATGCTTGTCTTCGTGCAAGAAGTATTCGATTATTATTGACCTTTTTTGAGAAGTTTTTAACCCTACTTTTGATTTGTCCTTACTGAATTCTTTGAGTTTGTTTTGCTTTTTGAAATTGACTTTCATTTTCATAATATATTATAATGAAGAAATGTAATCTGTCAAGGGGGGAAAATAC
>SOIY01000322.1 GCA_004376785.1 Candidatus Stahliibacteriota bacterium
ATATTTTTTCTTATTCCTGTGTACTTTTGTAGGTTTATGAGGAACCCGGTGTTTATAACTTGGCTTTATTTTTATTTCTTCTTCGTTTTTTTTATTTTTCACCATATGTTTTAAGAAATTATATTGAAAGCACAAAGTATGTCAATAGTGTATTAAATTTACAAACAGAATTAACCGCTGCGATTTTCACCATTTCATTTCATTCGATACTTTCATCTTGACAAAATAAATTTTATATATATAATTATTTCAGCAGGTAGACAAAAAAGGGTACTTAATGAAATGAAGTTCAAAGAAATCTACAGAATATTAGAGAAAAACAAATACTTTGTTTTTTCGTTTGAGGATCTACTATTATTCTACCCAAACGAGACAAAGGGAAATCTCAAAAAACTGATTTTCAGATGGAAAAATAAGGGATTGATTTATTCTTTAAAAAGAGGCTTGTACGAACTCACTTATCCAAGAGATTTCACAATTTCCGATCTCTATATTGCGAACAAATTATACAATCCTTCTTATGTTTCTCTGGAAACCGCTTTATCCTATTATAGTATTATCCCTGAAGTTTCAATGGCAGTAACGTCCATTACAACAAAACCCACCAGGAGATTCAAGAACAAACATGGTCTGTTTATCTACCGTACGATTAAGACCAGAGCTTTCACAGGATACTTTGTCGAGAAGCAACGCGACTTTGATGTTCTTATTGCAGAGCCTGAAAAGGCATTCATCGATTATTTATACTTCAAAGCACATCGCAACAAGAATTTCACGTTTCAGGACGAAAGATTTGATGAAGATGCAGTTCAACGACTCAATAAGAAGAAAATGAGGAAATATGCAAAACTGTATGAAGTCAATTTAGGAGAACTATATGCTCACCTTTGATGCATTAATCGATCAGGCAAAATTGCGGGACATGCCACCAACAAAAACCAGAGGTGTTTTAAGGGAATATATGCAGGTTGTCATTCTAAATGAGTTCTACAAGACAGATGCAGGAAAGGAATTATATTTTACAGGTGGGACGTATTTACGCCTGGTCCACAATTTAAAAAGGTTCTCAGAAGACTTGGATTTCAATACTCAAAACCTTACACCAGTGAAATTTGAAAATTATGCCGAGGAGCTGATAATCGGGTTGAAAAGACTTGGAATGAAATCCAGAGTACAATTTGCTCACTGGGATAATATTCTAGTTGCAAAACTAACTTTTCCTGAAATAGAACGTTCATACAATATCGTGTCGCAACATTCCAGAAAAGAAGGTATAATTATAAAATTAGAGACGAACAGACAGAAATGGAAAATAAAGACAGTGACTGAAGTAATATCAGGATTTGGGGTGACTTACCCATGTCTGTGTACTGACAAGGGTATGCTGTTTTCGGATAAAATCGATGCACTAACCAAAAAGAAAAGAGGAAGGCACCTGTACGATATTATATTTATGCTTTCCAATAAATTTTCAATTGATCGAAGAAGCTTGAAAAGATTTGGTATAGAAGAAGATCCTTTATCAGTCATCTTACGTAGTGTGCAAAATTATACAAAAGCTGAACTAAAAAAACAGGCAGAGATATTGAGACCATTTTTGTTTGATGAAAAAGAGGCTGAACTCGTCGCAAATGCCCATAATATTATGCCAGGGTTAATAGAACAGTACCGGAAAGGAACACATTCTATCTAACGTAGAAGTTGAGTTTCTTAGATGGAATTCTTATTTTTTTCGATACGCAGACTTACAATTTACTCAATGCATTGAGTAAATTGTTGATAACATCTGATTCTCTCTCTATTAATCCCCTCGCCCCTTGAGGGAGAGGGTTCACCCTGTGTAATAAAAGAGTGATTTTGTGCAAAAAGAAATAGGAGTGGTCGGTCTACCTTAAATACTGTGGAACGATATTCAATAGCTGTATTACACGGGGTAAAGGATGAGGGGTATTCAAACAATTATCGCTTGACTAATTCTCTGCACCTGTCACAGAGTGACCTTACCGTACGAAGTATTATATTGACTTCGCACCTATTCTGTATAGAATATTTTATGAAAAATATTGCAGTTTTAGCCTCGGGTCGAGGCACAAATCTTCAGGCAATTATTGAAAATGTTGAAAACGGCACTTTACACGCAAACCTTGCGTGTGTGATAAGTGATAATGAAGATGCCAAGGCATTGGAGCGGGCGCGAAAACACAATATTAAAGCTATATATCTTGATCCTGGTCCAAAAAAGACCTGGCTTATTCCTGAAGTAGAACAGAAATACGTTCAGACATTGCAAGATCATAATGTTGACCTTATCTGTCTTGCCGGTTTTATGAGGATTTTGAAAAAACCTCTTCTTGATGCATTTGCTGGAAGGATTATAAATATTCATCCAGCACTTTTGCCGTCGTTCCCCGGGCTTAATGTTCAGAAAAAGGCACTTGATTGGGGTGTGAAATTTTCCGGCTGTACAGTACATTTTGTGGATGACACTGTTGATGGTGGTCCAATAATTGTTCAGGCAGCAGTACCAGTTTTTGATGATGATACACCAGAGAAACTTGCTGAGAGAATTTTGAAAGAAGAGTGGCGGATTTATAC
>SOIY01000041.1 GCA_004376785.1 Candidatus Stahliibacteriota bacterium
AGCCGTGCGCTGTGCATGGGAATATTTTTTCAAACCGATAAACTGAAATTCCTTTGTTTTACTCTTCAATTTGTATCTCCACTGTTGATTATAGCGGAATTTTCTCATATGTCAATTGTCGAATACCGGCAATCATATTGGAAATAGAAAATAATACTTTGTTGTTGCCCGATTCATCCCGCCCTTTTACAAAAGAGCTGGATTCATCGGGCGTTTTATAAGGTGTAACCTTGATAATCTGTTCATAATATATAGGATAAACCCTGATCTTTGCGTGAATTCAATAACTGGAGTAAGACTTGAAATTGATTTTTAAATGAATACAATAAATTATGAAAATATTAAAACCTATGAAAATGACAATAAAGACACCTATTGAAGAATTAAGGGGTTTGAAAACAAAAACACAGATTTTTCTTAAGCGGGATGATAAGAATGGACTGCTCATTTCAGGAAACAAGGCAAGAAAAATGGAATATCTTATTGCCGATGCAATAAATAAAAAATGTGATACAATCATTACCTGTGGTCCAATACAATCGAATCATTGCCGAACAGCTGCAGTATTTGCAAAACATTTTGGATTTGAATGCCATCTATTTCTTCGCGGTAAACCGAGTAAAAATTTTACAGGGAATTTATTGATCGATAAATTGTTTGATGCAAAAATAACTTATATTACTGCTTCACAATATCAAGTGCGAGATGAGATCATGGCTGAATATGCACAGAAATTGAGGAAGATTCATTATAAACCTTATGTTATTCCTGAGGGTGGCTCAAATGAAATCGGTGCCCTGGGTTATCTCGATTGTATGAAGGAGATAGCAGAGTTTATCAAAAAACAGAAGATAGGGGCTGTTTATTGTGCGGTTGGTTCAGGCGGAACATATGCTGGTTTGTTACTCGGTAAGAAGATATTGAATTTAAAGATAGACCTTAACGGTATAATTATCTGTGATACAATTGAGTATTTTAAAGAAAAAATCGTAAATATTTATGAAACTGCGATCGATAAATTTAGGATGCGTATAAGAGTTAATGAAAATGATATAAAATTAATTGACGGCTATATTGGTAAGGGCTATGGTGTTCCTTATGCTCAAGAATTAAAAACCATCGGGCGCATTGCAAAGTTGGGGGTTATCTTGGAACCAGTTTATACTGGAAAGGCATTTTATGGAATGCTAAACCATTTGAAAAAGAAAAGATATAAAAAAGTTATTTTTATCCATACTGGGGGAATTTTCAGCATATTTGCGTTTAACAAAGAAATTGCAAAAGTTATTTGTTAAATTTTCGCTGTTAAAACAGAAATAGGGACGGTGCTTGACATTTTGACAATTTGGGGTAATGCGGGGTGAGTTATTAGTTATGCTAAAGGATGAGGCAGGATTAACGTATTTACAGGTCATAGAATATCCATTATTTCAGTCATTGAAGTATGCATCCCTGGGCCAGTTATACAAAAGGATAAAAGAGAAGATGAGAAAGAGAGAAGATGGTTGAATATGTCAAAATGTCAAGCACCGTCCCCGAATTTCCTTCTAATCTGCGTTTAGAATCTATGCAGGGATGTTTTTAGAATTTCAAAGATTAGGTCGTCATACGTAAGACCGATTGCCTTTGCTTCAAGAGGAAGATTCGAACCGGCTAAAAGTCCCGGTATAGTATTAACTTCTAATACGTAAGGGTTGTGATTTTTATCCAGAACAAAATCTACCCTTGAAAAACCGCAAGCACCAATTGCCCAGTGCGCAGCGAGTGCGTAATCCTGGATTTTTTTGTACTTTTTCTCAGGAATTCGTGCAGGAACAATATATTCAGTCATCCCTTCTGTGTATTTTGATTTGTAGTCATAGAATTTTCGTTTCTTTGGTGCAATTTCAAGAATTGGCAAAGGCGTGTCGTTTATTATACCACACGTCGCCGTCATCCCTGCTATATATTTTTCAAATAATAGCTCTTTGAATTTACGTTGTGTATGCATTACTATTTTCTTTAAATCAGGTTTTGTTTGTACGATAGTAATTCCAACACTCGACCCTTCAGCACGAGGTTTTATTACTACTGGTAGATCCAATTTTATAATGATTTCGTTGAGATCTATATTCTTTTCATAATAGAAATCAGGCGTAGGGATTCCATTTACATTGAATAAGTATTTTGATATCACTTTATCCATGCTAATTGCTGAACCTATGACGCCAGAACCTGTGTAAGGAATTTCTGAAAAATCAAGGATACCCTGGATTGTTCCGTCTTCACCAGGTTTGCCGTGCAGGGCAATGAAAACGACATCTATGCCTTTCAGTTTTCTCGTAAAATTTTTATCAACATCAATGCCTTTTACTTTAAAACCCTGTTTTTTGAGAGATTTGATAACACACTTTCCAGAGCCAATAGAGATTTCCCTTTCTGATGACCAGCCGCCGTATAAAACACCTATTGTTTTCTCTAAAAAGAAATTCCGTTCTTTATCCATATGATATAATAACCAACAGATTCGAAGAGTCAAGTAGGCAGTAGAAAACAGATATTAGGCAGTAGATAGTAAGATATATATAAATTCTAAACCCAGCATATTTGTAACAG
>SOIY01000059.1 GCA_004376785.1 Candidatus Stahliibacteriota bacterium
TCTCTTGTAAATGATTTGACAAACAAGGATATTTCATTATAATGATACATGCTCAGATCTAAAATTCATTTTTTATTTTTAATCCTTGTTTGTATATTACTCACCTGTACAAAAACCAATAAAGTGACTGAGGTAATAGATGGTGATACATTCAAGACTGAAAAAGGAGAGACTGTACGGCTTTTAGGAATTAATACACCAGAAATGGGTGATCCTGGAGCAGATATTGCAAAGGATTTTCTTTTACTTTTGATCCTTAACAAAAGTGTACGGTTGGAAAAAGATATTATTGATAAAGATGATTATAATAGATTATTAAGATACGTTTATGTAAATGGTAATTTTATCAATGCTGAACTTGTAAGAATGGGTTATGCAGAAACACGATTCTATGCACCAGATACATTATACAGAAAACAGCTTGAAGCATTGGAAAAGATTGCTGTAAGAAATAGAAGGGGGTTATGGTCTTTCGCAGTATTTCAGACACCCGATACTTCAGGTATACTTGCCCGCCCAGTGCCGGAAAAAGAAATTACATATGAGATTATTTCATGGCGCGATGCTGCAAAATATTATGGGCAGACAAAAATTGTTGAAGGTAAGATTATATTATCTAATAATACGGGTAAAGTATGTTTTTTAAATTTTCATAAAAATTGGCGGATATATTTTACTGCAGTTATATTCGCAAGCGATTTTAATAGATTTCCATCTAATCCTGAAGATTATTATTTAAACCGTAAGGTAAGGGTAAAAGGTTTGATCAAGGAATACAAAGGCAAACCAGAGATTATTTTAAAAAGCCCATCGCAGATTGAGATAATCGATTAAAAGACGCCTCAGTTCATTTTTTTTGGTCTCACAACCGCGCCTTCGTGAAAAAATAAGATAGGTTGGAATTTCGAAAGGTTATTCTCCGATTATCTGGATTACTATGTTACGTTGTCTGGGTCTATTGTCAAATTCTGCAAGGACGACTTGCTGCCATGTACCCAGCAAAAGCTTAGTGTCTTCAAAGGGTATGGTAAGAGAGGGACCCTGAAGCGCTGCCCTTAAGTGGCTGAACCCATTGGCATCGCCCCAGGTGTCATCGTGATGATAGTGCCTGTTTGAGGGCACAATTTTTTCGTACATTTCTTGTACATCTTCTATTAAACCGGGTTCAAATTCAAAGGTGGTGATGGCAGCAGTAGATCCGATGTTAAAGACAGTTACATTACCGTTTTCCAATTTTGAGGACTGGAGTAATTGTGCGATCTTATCTGTAATATTGACGAGATCTCCAGCTCCTTTTGTATTCAGCCTGATCCTTTTATTGATGATTTTCACCTTATTCTCCTTTTGGATGAAAAAAGATTTGAGGGACGTTTTTATAGGGGTGTTTTATTATCTTTACTTCAGTTTTATAAACATCGTTTAAGGTTTTTTCGTTTATCAAAGATTGCGGTGTACCTTTTGAAAAGATGCATCCTTTATGCATGAGCACCAGGCGCTGGCAGTAGAGGCTGGCAAGGTTCAAATCATGATTAACAATGATGATTGACATCCCTTCAGTATTTAATTTTTTTAATAACTCCATAATTGCATATTGATGATGGAGGTCGAGGTGACTTGTTGGTTCATCGAGGATAAGTATTTCAGGTTCTTGAGCAAGTGCGCGTGCAAGCACAACTCTTTGCCGTTCACCCGAAGATAAAGAATTTATCGGTCTTTTTCTAAATTCCACGACTTGAGCATATGCTAAGGCATGTTTGGTCGCTTCCAAATCTTTTCTACCTTCCCGCTGGAAAGCACGCAGATAAGGAAATCTGCCCATAAGCACAATATCCTTTACTGGAAAATTTAAGGCGAAATGGGTTTCCTGTGGTACAAAGGCGATCTTTTGAGCAAGGGTTTTCTTATCAATGTCATTTATATCCTTGTTAAAGATAAATATATCACCTGTTTTTGGTCTTAATATGCCGCAGAGAATTCTGAGTATGGTCGATTTTCCAGCGCCGTTAGGGCCAATAATACCAAGGAATTCTTCCTGTTCTAATGAAAAAGAGACATTTTTTATAACGTCTTTTGTATTATAAGAAAAGTAAATATTTTTTGCTTTAATTGCTTCCATAAAAACACGAATTACATATTCGCATTACCTCTTATAAAGAGCAGCTTGATAAATCAAGCAACTACATAACGTAGATTGTTTCATCTTATTTCCTGTAAAGGTAGATAAAAAATGGTACACCAATGAGTGAGGTGACAACGCCTACTGGAAGTTCATACACAGTAATAATACGTGATACAGTATCGGCAAGCAGCAAGAATGTCGCTCCCAGAATAAATGACGCAGGCAGGTTATACAGATGCTTTGGTCCGAACAGGAGTTTAGATATATGGGGGATGACCAGACCAACAAATCCTATAGCACCAACAAGTGATACAGTGAGACCAATAAGAAGAGAGGTGATGAGGAAGATAATCACTGAGAATTTTTGGATATCAATGCCAAGCCCGGCAGCGGTTTCCAGTCCTTGAGATATAATATCGAGTTCTCTGTGGTACCGGTACAAGAATAACATTAAGACTGCGGAAAGAACGATCATCAATATAATAAACAGACGGTTCTCTGCATTTATTATAATGCCAAGATAACCCATTAAAAGATAAAGAATCTCATATAATTCCCGACCGCCCATGACCATTATGATCATAACCAGGGAAGAACACAAAAAGCTCATAACCACGCCAGCAAGTATTAATCGGTCCCTGAGCAATCCGCCTTCAATACGTGCAACAGTAAATACAAAGAAACCAACACCGAGTGAACCGAAAAAAGCAAAGAGCGGGCTGATCGTTCCAAAGAGCAGAATTCCAATTGAGCCGCCCAGAGCTGCACCAGATGCTGAACCGAGTGTATAGGGTTCAACTAATGGATTGCCAAACAATCCCTGCAAGACACCGCCGCAAAATGCCAGTATGCCGCCGGCAAATATGCCGAGTATTACCCTTGACAAACGTAACTGGATGATTTCGCTGGTCAACTGTGCAGGTCCAACCATAATACTGACAAATATTGCCAATAAAAAAATTAGAATAACAGGTACGAATTTATTCACGTATTATCCGTTGTAATTCTTTAAATCCTTCTACTAATCTTGGTCCCGGTCGCAAGATATGATCCTGATTGAGATTTGTATAAACCTTATCTTTTTTGATTGCGGCGATTTTTTTCCAGGCTAAACGATCTGTAATATTTCCAGGATGCAAAAGAATGATAATCTCTGGATTTCTTTTAATAACCTCTTCCTGGGATATAACAGGATAATCTTTGTTCAGGTCAGAAAAGACATTTTTTCCACCTGCCATCTCCAGCATTTCATTAAGAAAACTATGCGCACCTATAGTCACAAGGGGTCGTGGTGAAAGTTCTATGTATACACTTTTTTTTCTCTTATGTTCAGATGGTCCTATATTCATTTTCATGTAATGGATGAGCGAATCTGCTCCACGTTCTTTTTTCACTATTTTACCAATGTCGGCTATTTCCTTATAGATATCGTTTAAAGATTTAGGTGATGATACAAAAAAAGTGATCCCCAATTTTTCTAATTGTTTTTTTATTCTCATTTGTTCCGGTAGATTCACAATTACGATATCAGGTTTTAATCCTACGATCCTTTCGACTGAAGGATTAGAAAAATCACCTATTTTATATATTTTCTTTGCGGCTTCGGGATAATTGCAGAATGTTGTGACCCCAACTATATCATTTCCAGCACTAACTGCAAAAAGAATCTCCGTCATTGCCGGTGAAATTGATACGATCTTAAAACCTGGTTTAACTGATGGCTTATCACAATAACAGTTCGAAAAAATTGTATAAATTACAAATATTGCACAGCTAATGTGTATTTTTCTTAGCCATCGTAGTTTTTTGAACATCGCCTAATCTATGTAATCAGATTATTTAAACATGCCCTTTAGCTTATCTATTCCCTCGTCTTTCTTTTTCTTCAGCTCTTCCTCTTTTTTCTTCTTTTCTTTTTCAAACTTTTCATGTAATTCGTCTAAGACTGCACCTCGTTTGATGAAGTCATCAAATTTAGTAGTAAAGGCAGAGATTTCTAAATCAGAAAGTTTGTCAACAAAAGGTACTAATTCTCCTTTTTTTATTATTGACTTGAGATTTTTGTCAACCAATACTTCTTTTGCACCTTCAATCAGACTTTTAACACCAATTTTTCCTTCAAACACGCTGAAAGAGCTTGTTCCATCTGCATCAATACTTGTCTTAAAGGTCGTACCCCGAATAAATGCCTGGGCAGCATCGGTCCTAAGTTCGTATTCATCGCCTTTGTTCAATTTCGCAACCTTTGTTACAATTTCTCCTATTGAGGCGAAGATGCGGTGGAAAATACCTTTTTTTGTTTCTTCTTTTCTTTCAATTTTTATACTTGAATTTGGCTCAAGGCGAATCAGGGAATAACTGGAAAACTCGATTTCACATGTTGATTCGTCACCTGTGGTAATGATGTCATTAACATAAAGAGAAGCATTCAGTACTGCTGAATACATTTTTTCTTTCCTTGCTACAGTTACTGTTCCTACTAAATATGAAATCTTTGCAGGAAGGTCCGCGTTAAAGATAAATAATGTCAGGGCGCCTAATAATATATTCACTTTTTCTGTTTCTTTTTCAATTGCTTATCAATATATTTTTCCCATAGGTTAGCATGATCCTTTGCTTTAATTTTATCATTTTTTTGCCTGCTACGCACAAAATCCTCAAAGTTCTTAAATTGTTTATATTCATATCGTCTTTGTAAATATATTAATGGGAACCCAATAATAATCACATATAAAATTAAAAATTTAGAGCCGTAGCCGAGTGCAATAGAACTTACGAGTAGAAGAGTACTTAAATAGAATTGTGAGATGTTTTCTTCAGTAACTTTTTTTCCTTTAAAGGATTGTCGTCTTAAAAATATTGAAAAAATAAGCAGGGCAAAGCCAATGATCTGGATGAAAGGATACAATCCAATTTGATTCTTATGCCACCAGGCAATAGTTGAAATACCAATGATAAAAGAAGAATAGAAGAATAGAGCAAAAAGAGAACGCAGGGGCCAATTGTACAAAGCTATTGGCAAAAAACCTGTTTGAAAAAAAAGATGTCTTTCGTAATATTCAACACCGAGCCATATAATAAATATCATTGTATAAATGTAAGCAATAAGCCAGTTATTGAACGGGTACAGAAAATTATAAAAGAACAGCCCGGAGTACAGACAGATAAAAATTACCCAGATGAGTCGTTTCCAGTGTATGCGCATATTAATAAATTCCCGGTTCCTTGATAGGGGCAAGTAAATCAAATAGATATTCACCTTGATTATCAGGTAAAAGAACCTGGTTCGTCTTTATTGATTTACCCCAGACTTTGTATTTTTTTTCTTTATTAAATTCCAATATCTCGTTTTTCGTCATATCTACAGATTTCTGGAATTTCAATCCGCACATTACATTATTTAAGATTTCCGAAAGACTGATTGAATCCTTTTCTATTACATCGACAAAAAGATATTCTGGATATAGAATTACATTCACATCTTTACTAAGAGCGATTTTTGAAAGGACATATTCGTCGAGCCTTTTATTCTCGAGGTATATTTTTCTACTGAGCATATTGTTAAAATTATTCTTAAAATTTTGTAGTTTTTTCAGTAGTATAGTATCAGCTTCTATTTCTATTGCAGTCATACTTGTGTCGGATAATCCCCGGTCTTTGATGAAAAAATCAATCTTCATAGGTGGTGAATCGATCATAGCTTTATCTATAACCCAGAGGACATCACTCCTCTGCTTGACAAGAGTTATTGTTATTTCATCAGCAATTGTTAGTGAATCTTTGTTTTTACACAGAATAGCAAACCTTATACCTTCGTAATTCTTTATGGCATAACCCATAGATACAGGTACAAAAAAATAGTTTATATTATCTACCTGAAAGACAATTGGATCACCGATAACAAAATCGATGCCAGTGCTGTTTAACAGTTCATAAAACCCCAGCCTTCCTAAAAGTATTGCCATAAATGGTGGATCTGTATTGATGTGTCCGATCTTTATACCGGATAAGTTTTTTATTCCTGAAAGAAACGGCTTTTCTCTTTGAATATCTTCATAAAGGGAAGAGAGATATACTGCTTCGATCTTCTCGACTTTTGGTGCATATTTTTTGGGACAGTTAAGCAGCAGCGGAATGATAAGTAAAAATAGATAGCGACATTTCATTATCTATTATAGCTACACATGGACTTATGTCAAGTAATTACATGGAGAGTCCTGAAGGAATATAGGTATTTGTCATTGCGAGCTCCGAGCCTGTCGAGGGGCGTGGTAATCTTTTGAAATTGCGCAGCTTGCTGCGCGCTGACAATTCAAAACTATTTTTTTTGAAAAAAGGATTCTATATTTACATTACTCAACCAGTTTTCACTTAAGTTTTCTGCCAATTTTCTATATCCCCAGAGTCCAGATCCGAACCACTGGTAGGTCATTATTTTTTTTGTGCTGTCGTTTTCTGTTTCTAATGTAATGAGATCAGCAATTCCATCTTTATCGACATCATAAAATTCAAAGTCCAAAAGCGATATTGGAAATTCTGCACCAAACCATTTTGGATGAATACAATATCTATCCCAATCATAGATAAATAGACCATTTGTATAATCAGAATGAAATACTGTCTTTTTATAAACGCCAAGACATATCTCAAGGATTGAATCGCCGTCAATATCTGCCGTAACAATCTTCCAGGGATTGTAATCGCAGTCTTTTTCAAGCCATTCTTCAATAATCTTTTTATCAGTTATGTAATACTGGATTAGATAATCACCCCGTATTTCTTCGATTGTTCCAATAATGGCAAAAAGATGTAGAAATGTAGAATCTTTAATAAAACAACAATCTTTTATTTCTTTTTCTTGTTCGATTAGAACTGTATCAATGATATTGCCACTGGTATCAGTTATTTCTATTAAGTTGTTGTAAATACTGATTTTATTGTCACCTATATTTGAATACTTGATAGGATTTTTAAAGTTTAATGATAATGTCGAATCAGTGAGAAAAATTTTGTTATTTCCGTTCAAAAATATTGTATTATATCCGTCTGATATTTTCTCAATTTTTTCTTTGATAAGCTTGAACGCAGTATCTTTTACAAAACCGGGACGAAAATTTTCTAATAAAACAGGATAAAAAGAAGCAGAATCGATTCTCCCTTTTTTGAATATGCAAGAAAATATTCCTGTCTGCCGCTGGTAAAGTTTGTGCTGGTCAAAAACAAAATTGCCAAGACTGTAGAGGATAAATCTGTTTTTGTAGACTTCTATACTCTGCAGTACATGGGGATGATGACCAATGACCAGGTCAGCACCTGCGTCTATTACCTTATGCGCCCACTCAACCTGATTTGCCATTGGCTTATGTTGATATTCTATACCCCAGTGAAATGAGACTACTACAAAATCGACTTGTTCTCTTATCTTTTTAATTTCAGTAATAATGTCATCGATACTTGCCTGTGCAGGACCAGGTTTGCTCGCAGGCCAGATAAGACCTTTGAGGGGTAAACCAACATATGCAAATAGCGCGAACTTCAAACCGTTCATTCTAATTATTACAGGTTTTCTTGCCTCTTTTTGGTCTTTGCCTGCGCCCACTGCATAGAGATTATGTTTTTCAATTATCTCTCTCGTATCCATACATGCTTTTCGACCCCAGTCAATCGTATGATTATTTGCCATGGAGAAGATGTTAAAACCTGCGTTTTTTATTCCGGCAAAGAAATTTGTGTCAGCCCTGAAACAATATATTTTACCTGTTGAAGCGCCGCGTGCAGAGATTGGACACTCAAGATTACAAAATGCCAGATCAAATTTATTTATAAATTCACCTACATTTTCAAAAGGGTAATCAATACTGTTTTGTTTGATTTTTTTTCTAATGCCCCGGTCTAATAGAATATCGCCAACAGCACAAAAACTTACCCTTGCTTCAGCAGGATTCTGGGATACTAAAAAAATTATTAATATAGCCAATGTTTAATTAATAGTAGAATCTTGCAAGAATTCTTTAATGTATTCTTCTGCTTTTTCTATATCCTCTTCATATACCAAAACCTCACCCCAGCCGCCTCTCATCATTTTCGGCAGGCCATTAAGCCAGGACGTTTCAAATCTTTGTATCATTGCTTTAATATTTTGACTCTTTAGCATTTCTCGCAACGTGATTGCAGTAAATTCATCAGGGGCTAAGTATACACGTTTAAACATATTCAATTATAGATTAAAAA
>SOIY01000254.1 GCA_004376785.1 Candidatus Stahliibacteriota bacterium
TTATCAGCGATCAGAGAGTCGTCTTTGATAACACCCTCAATTTGCATTATAGAATTTACTGAGTTTGGTTTGTATTTGTCCGGGAATATTATAACTTCCAGGGTTTCTGTTTCGTCGTCTATTGTAAGGAATGACATTAGTCTTTTGTTTTTTGTTCGTATGGTTCTTTGAGCAATAAGTGTTCCAGTGATTACGGATTTTTTTCCTGCTGCTAAATCAGTAATTCTTATTTGTCTGGTTGGGCAGAAAATTTCCAGAACATGATGATCGGGCAAGAAATTAATTGTGTGGAGTTGTTCATGTAATTTTATCTTTGAATGAAAGTCGCGGAGTTGCGGGATTTTTTCGGTCATGCCCCGCCCTTTTGCAAAAGGGCGGGGTAAATTCTTCAATTTTGAATTGAGCAGGATAAAATATAGTTCTGGCCAGGTGTGGCTGAATGTATCCAGGGCGCCAGATTTTATTAGAGATATACCTTCATCGATCGATGGCTGAACACGATAAAAAAAGTCCTGTCCATTTTTAAAGGGGCGGAATTTTAGAATACGTTTGATTGTTGAAAACGAAAGATTTTTTATTTCTGATAAACCAGTAATAAGACAGGTTCTCGACTGCGCTCGAACAGTATTGTTTGTTTTGTTAATTATTGAAAAATTGGTGTCGCTTTTATTTACATCGGGTGCGATAATTTTGATGCCCCATCTTCGTGCCTCATTTATATAGGCATAAGTAGGATAGTATCCACCTTTGTTATTTATAACACGGCAAAAGAATTCTGAAGGATTATAGAATTTCTGATATGCAGATAAATAGGCAAGGGTTGCATAGGTGATACTGTGCGCCTTATTAAATCCAAATGAGGAGAATGATTGTATGCGTTCCCATACATTTTCAATTTCTTTTTTATTATACCCTGATTTTTTTGCTTTATAAAAGAATAGTTCTTCTAATTTTTTCATACGGGGTTCCTTGGTCATTGCCCGACGCAACATATCACCATCACTTAGAGAAAATTTAGCAAAATCATGGGCGATTTGCAGGATTTGCTCTTGATAAATGGGGATTCCAAGGGTATGTTTTAATGCATTTTTGAGTATGGGATGCGGGTATTCAATCTTCTCTTCATGCTTTAATCGTTTCAGGAATTTTTCTTTCATGCCGCCTTGAGCTGGTCCAGGTCGTATAACCGCAATAGCATTGGCAATATCCATTAGTGTTTTTGGTTTAATCCTTTTTAGAAATTGTCGTACAATAGGACTTTCAATTTGAAAACATCCCAGGGTTTTACCCTCGCTAATAAATTTGTAAACCTTTTGGTCTTTGAAATTTATCTTTTCTCTTGATAAATAAAGGCTGGGAAAACCACGGACACCAAGAATATCTATTTTTATTATACCGACCATTTCAATCCCGTCTTTATCAAAATGAGTAATTTGACCGGCAGGGCTCGGATATAAAGGAACTAAATTGTAGATCGGCTCTGGGGTTATAATAATACCACTGGCATGGCAGGAAAAATAGTGTGGATAATTGTCAATTTGCTCAGAGATATTATGTATGTTTTTAATAAGATTTTCTCCAGCATGATTTTTGATATTTTTTAATTCCTGTGAAGAAATACCATAGGCGCGTGCTGTATTACGGAAACGCGCTCTTTTTTGAAATCGATTGATTACTGAAATGTGCGCTACATAGTCTTTACCAAACTTTTTAAATATTTCTTGAATCAGATTTTCGCGTTGATTGAATTCAACATCAATATCAATATCTGGAGGTTCACTGCGTTGTGGGTTCAAAAACCGCTCAAATGGAAGATTATATTTTAATGGGTTTGCAATTGAAAGGCCTAAAACATAGAGAATAAAAGATGATGCTGCAGAACCGCGTACGTTCATTCCAATACCTTTTGACAATGCAAATTCTTTTAAATAATAAACAAGGGAAAAATATGGTCCAAAGCCTGTGTTTTTGATAATCCTGTATTCGTACTGAATGCGTAATCTTTCATGGTGTGTTAAATTTTTAATCTTTGGTTTAATAATATCGTAAAGATTTTGTTTTGATTTTGGGAATATCCAACCTCTGTTTTCTGGAGCAAAATTACATATTTCAGAGAGCTTTTGATTGTTTATTATTGTCTGTGGGTAATCAGTAAAAATTTTATTAAATTCTTCATTAGTAAGAAGGTGGTTTGATGCTCCCTTTTTATACTCGTATTTGTGGTCTTTTATTGCACACATCAATTTATAGAGATTTTTTTCTTTTTTTGTTACATAAAATATTTCATTAGCAGCAAGTGATGGAAATTCTTTAGTTAATATAGAATGATACGGGAGTAAAAGATAATACTTTTCAGCAAATGCCGGGCTGATTTCCTTTAATAGTTCAATTGAGCTTGATAGCAATACAAGACCAGCCGAGTGCTCTTTTATAAAATCGAGTTCAATATTTTTAAATGCATTCGTTGTTAAAATATGGCATAGATTTACATAGCCCTGTCGATTTTTTGCAAATAAATAGAGATAACGACGCACCATAAATGGTGCAACTACACCCCGCTCTTTTGTAAAAGGGCGGGGT
>SOIY01000243.1 GCA_004376785.1 Candidatus Stahliibacteriota bacterium
ATACAAGGAGGTATGTATGAATAAGCTTAAGTGGGTCGTAAGTATGCTGTTTGTGGTTTTGTTGATTACGCCTGGTTATGCTATTACGTTAAGAAGCGGTGATGCATTGGAAATTGCAGAGAATGAGGTGATTGATGATGATCTTATTCTCTTTGCCCAAAGCATCGATATTAAGGGAAAGGTTAATGGAGATGTTTGTGCATTTGCACGGGAGGTTAAAGTAAGCGGTGAGATCGAAGGTTCGATATTCAGCGGTGCTGCAACCATAGATATAGATGCAAAGCGTGTAAAAACCATATGGGCAATGGGTGGTAATATCACTATTTCCGGTTTGATTGACAGGAATGTATTACTTTTTGGTGGTTCTCTTCTAATCGATGACAATGCCAGAATTAATAAAGATCTTATAGTATATGGTGGTAAACTTAATGTAGAAGGTGATATTAGCGGAGAAATTAAGGGTGGTGTTGGCAAATTTGTCATGTCAGGTAAGAGTGGTGATATAAATATTAATGCTGGAGAAACAAAGATAAAGTCAGGTGCCCAGATATCTGGTGATCTTGTCTTGGAGAGTGCAGAAGAACCCGTTATTGAGGAAGGCGCTGTTATTACTGGTGAGACAAAATTGGAAAAGCCAGAAGAAAAGGGCGAAGGTATTTTATTTACTTTTGCTCCTATGTTAGCATTCTTCATTGCGTTTATGAAGATCGTTATGTTCATCGCCAAAATAATCGTCGGTGTTATTCTTATTGCGCTCTTCAAGAAATTTGTGCGTAAGGTTATGGATACGTTTATTAGCAAACCTTGGCTATCATTGGGATGGGGATTTTTAGGATTCATTGTAATTCCCGTAGCTGTGATGATACTTTTTGCAATGTTGATTGGATTCCCTATTGCTGTTTTTGGTACATATGTCTACACTATACTAATTTATCTTTCTTCAATATTCGTTGCTTTCGTGGTTGGTGAAAAGATAATACAACTTTTCAAAAAAGAAGGAGAAATCTCTTTATATATTTCTTTCATTATTGGTATTATTGTGCTTTTCGTTCTCGGATTGATACCTATTCTTGGTTTTATTATCAATATATTAGTACTACTGTTTGGCATGGGTATGCTATTGTTGGGTAGCTGGAATTTATTGAAAGAAATGAGAGAGAAAAAATTGATTTAGTACAATGCATATCCTTGTAGTAGATGATGAAGAGGCGCAGCGCATGCTTCTTGCAGGTTTTTTAGAGAAAAAGGATTACACGGTAACGACTGCAGCCTCAGGTAAAGAGGCAATAGATAAAAATCGTACAGCCGGTTTTGATCTGGCAATCTTAGATTTAAAAATGCCGGAAATTGACGGTGTTGAGACAATGGCAAAGATGAAGGAAATAGATCCGGAAACTGATTTTATTATACTCACAGGATATGGTACAGTTGAATCTGCGGTTGAAGCCATGAAATTAGGTGCCTATGATTATTTAAATAAACCGATTAATCTTGATGAACTTGAGTTGATGATAGAACGTATTCATGAGGAGCAAACAGTACACCGGGAGCTGGAAGTACTCAGAGAAGAGATAGCAGAGGAATTTGAGACTGGCTCATTTGTTGCGGAAAGTAAGGGGATAAAGGAGGTGCTGGGTTTTATTTCAAGGGTAGCGAAATCTGATTCTACTGTTTTGATTCAGGGTGAATCAGGTACAGGTAAGGAGATGGTTGCTCGTTTAATTCATAAGGCGAGCAACCGTCAAAATAATCGATTTATTCCGATTTCCTGTGCAGCACTTCCAGAAACCCTTCTTGAAAGTGAATTGTTTGGTTATGAAAGGGGTGCTTTTTCAGGTGCAGAAAAAAGGAAGATAGGAAAATTCGAACTGGCACATAGGGGAACACTTTTTCTTGATGAAATTGGCGATCTGCCACTCAGCACCCAGGTTAAACTTCTACGTGTGCTCCAGGAATTTACATTTGAACGACTTGGAAGTAATACTACAATTAAAGTTGATGTTCGGTTGATTACTGCAACAAATCAAGATTTAGAGAAAAAGATTTCTGATGGTACTTTTCGTGAAGACCTGTATTATCGCTTGAATGTTATTGCAATTGTAATCCCACCTTTAAAAACAAGAAAAGAAGATATAAAACCACTTGTTGAACATTTTATAAATAAATTTTCTTGTCGGTGTAATAAAAAAATTAAAGGAATTTCAAAACAAGGGCTAAATAAATTACTGAGATACGATTGGCCAGGTAACATTAGAGAATTGGAAAATGTTATAGAGCGTGCTGTGGTTCTTTGTCGCAGTACCTTACTCGAGTCAAGAGATTTTCCTTTAAAGACTGAATTCGATAAAAGGATTAATGATATTGAGTCTTTACATGAAGTCGAAAAAGAACACATAAAGATGATACTAAAGAAAACCGATTATAGCCTCTCAGAAACAGCAAAAAGATTGTGTATCCACCGCAATACTCTCCGGTTGAAGATGAAGGAATACGGAATAAAGAAAAACGCAGGAAATGCAGGATCGTCCGCCACATAACATGACGGACTTGCAGGAAACGCAGGAT
>SOIY01000216.1 GCA_004376785.1 Candidatus Stahliibacteriota bacterium
AGTAAACCCCGCCATAAATGGCGAGCCCTAAAAAATATGGTTTCAACAATGAGGTTAATCTGGTCAAAAATGCAGATTTCTTGTATTCCATGGGGCGAGGCTTTCCAACGGGGTAAATTAAAAATTAACTGAAATTTCTTACAATCCTGGTTCCGGCATTTCCTAAAACTGCTTGTTTTGCTTTTTCAAGTGAGGTAATAATTACTTGTTTGCCTCCACTTTCTAAAAAGCTGATCGCCGCTTCAATCTTTGGGCCCATGCTACCTGGAGGGAATTGACCCTCTGCTAAATATTTTTTTGCTTCCAATACTGTAATCTGTTCCAATTTTCTTTGATCCGGTTTATTAAAATTGATATATACGTTTTCGACATTAGTTAGACTCACAAATGTCTGGGCGCTAATATCGTGTGCCAAAACTGCGGATGCACGGTCTTTATCAATCACTGCATCAACGCCTTCGTATGTGCCATCAATTTCTACGTAAACAGGAATACCACCACCTCCTGCAGCAATGACGATTACTTCCTGGTCAACCAATTGCTGAATAATTCCTCGGTTCACAATTCTTATTGGTATTGGTGATGGTACGACCCGACGATAACCCCTGCCTGAGTCTTCTTTGATTACCCAGTTGAAGTTTATCGCAAGATTTTCTGCTTGTTTTCTAGTATAAAAAGGTCCGATAAATTTTGTGGGATTTATTATTGAAGGGTCATTAGGGTCTACGATTACCTGTGTAACAATAGTTACTACACTACGTTTTATGTCGATACTGTGTAATTTGTTCTGAAGACTCTGTTCAACCATATAACCCATACTACCTTCAGTATCAGCTACAATAATTCCTAAAGGCAGTGCGGGAATATCTTCTGCAGTCCTTTCTACTCTTAATAGGGCATTACCAACCTGCGGGCCATTGCCATGGGTAATGGCTAAATTATAACCTTCCTGAATCAGTTCAACAATACTTTCCAGGCTCTTTCGAGTATTTGCAAATTGCTCATGGATGTTTTCCTTGCCAGTTGAAGCAATGGCATTTCCACCCAGAGCAATAACTGCCTTCTTCATTTTAAATTATAGAGATAGATGAAAAAAAGTCAATATAAGAAATTTTTGAGCCAGGTCTTTGCTTGCTCTACTTCTTTAAATTTCTTTACTGACTTAAGGAATAAATAATTATTATTTACAATTTTTCTTACAATCTCAAAATTGTATCTTAATCATTTTGTATTATTCCACAGGGCGAGCTGCTATGCCTTAAAACAATCAACGAATAACCGTTCTAATACAACCTTATTATTTTGCAAAGTTCAATCTTAAATTTGTAAGACGGGTCTGGATATCCTTTTTCTGTTCAGGGCTAAGTTGCTGTTCCACGGTTTTAAACAGAAGATCTATAGTGTCAATCGCAAGCCTTGCCTCTTCAATGTCCTTCTTATGTTTTTGTGTTTCTGGATGAACAACAAGATCCATATATGCCCACGCCTTTCCCTCTAAAGATAGAATATTGAAATAAATAAGGTCTTTTACCTTTATGGGTTCTTCTAATAATTGAGGTTTTTCCTCTTTTTTTTCTTCTTCCCTTTTATTTATCTTATTTTCTTCCGGTGTATTATTCTCTTTATCCATGCAAAATTATACTAAAAAAATTTTCGAAGTCAATGGTTTTTCATCTTTTTCTCGCCCACATAAAAATATACTCGCCACGCAAGAACCGTAATTTTATTATAGCATCATCAATTCGTTTGAAGAATTTTATGATTTTATATCTTAAAACTTTATTACCATATACATAAGGTGCTACATAGTAGCTTATCGCAAGTGCCGTCTTAAAAGTCTGTACCTCGAGATATTTCTTTATAGCACATAACATTTCTAATTTGGTTATTCCTTCAAAGGGTGCCTTTTGTGTGGCTGCTTTCTTTAAAACTTTGCTCCTTAGTTTTCTCAATATTTTTATTTTACTAATTACAGGAAGTGTGAAAATAATCATTATAACAATTTTATTCCAAAAACATGCACTAATGTGCTCAAAGATAATTAATTTACCATCTGGCTTTAACCATTCTGTCATTTTTTTAATTATCAGTTCGATATCTGGTATATGGTGCAATGAGTCCCAGGTCACTATCAGATCAAAGACTGATTTTTTAAACGATGCCATTTGTATGGGACACGCAATGTAGTTTATATTACCTGCAACATTCTCTAATTTTTTTAATTTCTTAAAATATTTCTGGGCAATAGTGATTCTTTCTTTGCTCATGTCTACGCCTGTTACATTCATCCCTGCCCTTGCCAATTCCAATGATAACCAACCAGTTCCACAACCTATATCTAGAACGTTGCCACCTCTATTTTCTGATGCCTTGCTGATGATAAATCTCCGATACTCTCCTCTAAGAATATCTTCAATCACCGGATCATCCCATATATAAAATATATCCTTACTTATAGTTACCTTCCTAATATCTGGAACACTACCTTCGTTCTCGATTCTTTTATCCCAGTATTCAGATTCTGCATCGAAATTTCGTGAAAGGATTTCCATTGTTAATCGTAAAAATAGCAGCAGGCACGGCAGACTGGAAATAATTGATTGTTTTTTATACGGCGGCGCAGCGTCCTCATCTTTTTATTGTTCCAGAGGACATTAAAGTTTTTTTCTCTACAATTCCCCAGAATATAATCAGGGCAGGATTCTACGTCGCCTGAGGCAAGGATTGTTGCTGTTTTCCACATAGCCCGGCACTTACCATGAAAAATCGAATAGAAATAGGGATCCACATTGTAGTATGCCTTTAATTGTTCAGGATTAAATGAAGGAAAAATTTCAATGGGTATACCGCGTTCTTTTTGCAAGTTTTCAAGTAAATTTTGAATTTTAGTAAAATTCTCTGGTGTATTACAGGGAATATCTGCGCCCTGCCAGTAATTTAAATTGTGGTGCAGATTTTTTTTCAAGAAGAGACGATGGACAGCAAGACTTTTCGAATCAATGAACAGCGGGTGCAAAAATTGTATGCTCTCGGCTTGAATATCATACCCTATTTTTATCACCTCTTGCATTGCAGGTTCATTTGTGAAGTTCAACATGGAATTTATGCGTATTACTGGTAATCTGCCATGTTTTTTCAATTTATTCATTTTAGCCAGCCCTGTCATGACGCGGTCAAACGTGCCCTTAACACCTCGGATTTTATCATGTATTTGTTTTGGCCCATCAATCGATATATGTATTTTATTTACATTCATACGTATGATCTCTTTTGCATATTCACTTAAGAAAGTACCATTAGTTGTGATTACCAAAAATAAGCCGCTTTTCTTTATGTACGATATTAGGTCAACAATTCCTGGATAAACAAATGGTTCTCCTCCTGATAAATGAATTCGGGGTTGAAATCTTTTTATCTGGTCTATTATCTTAATCCAGCTTTCTATTTCCATTTCAGGGTTGGGCTTTCTGAGTCTTTCAAAGCACATTGAACATTTTAAATTACATCGGTCTGTTGGATAAAAATTGATTGCTTCAGGAGGAAGTGCCCTGGCTTTTAATAAACTGGAAAAGGTATAACTCGATTTCGAACCCAGTCTGCGCCATATTAGCAAAGGTGCATTCTGGGGATTATATATTAAGGTTCTTAATTTTTTTGCTATCTTGGTCATATTAAAAATTTGCTATTGCCCACTGAGCAGTTTTAGAAAATATTTCATCTTGGATTCTGGCAAACTTTTTTAGAATTGGTAGTGTTTTTTTATCTTTTATATTCCCGAGGGCGATGAGTGCATTTCTTTGTATCGCTTTAAAATTTATCCATGTGGCAGTAATCTGATTATTTGGGAATCTTTGTCTGTACTCGGTTTCATCCATTTGCAAAATACCTAATAATGATATAGATGATCCAACATAACCTAAATCTGTACGTGGACTGTGTGGTTTCACATTTTCGTTTGCCGGACATACATCCTGGCAGATTGTGCAACCATATAAGCGATTTCCCCAGGCGCGGGCAATATCATCAGGAATAATGCCATACCAGTTTGTCAGTGCCTGAATGCATCTATTGCAGTTTAGTACGTAAGGATATGCTATTGCTGCAGTTGGGCAGGCATCAATACATTTTTGGCAGTTACCACAATCAATTTCACTACTGGCATCAGGTTCAATTTCAATATCGGCTATGATTTCACCAAGGACAACCCACGAACCGTACGTTTGATTTATAATAATGCTATGCTTGCCATAATAGCCGATTCCACTACGCTGGGCAATAGGTTTTTCAGGTACAGGACCATTTGAAAAGACGCGGTATGTGGCGTTGCTTTCTCTTTTTATGAATTGCCCCAATTTTTTCAGTTTCTTTTTTAAATCAAGATAATAGTTTCTCCAGGTGTATCTAGCTATGAGACCATGTGGTTTACCCGGCTCAGACAGGTCTGTTTTTTCATCAGTTAAATAGCACTGGCATGCAGCAATTATTGATTTTGCATTGGGGAGTTTTGTTTTAACATCACAAAAAGTGTTAATATTATTAATATGGTGATGTCTGTTATTGATAAATAGACCTTTGTTTTTCTGGTCTAATATATTTTTTGATGTTCTGGAAAAAGGTTCTGCAGTTGTAATCCTTATTTCATCAATACCAAGCTGGTTGCCAAGATTTTTTATCTCTTTAGCATCAATCACAGCTTTCACAAGGAAAAGATGAAGTTGAGAAGTTGGGAAGTTTAGATCTTCTGAGCTTCATAACCTCAGAACTTCAAAATATCATAGTTTGATGCCTTTAACTCCCCGCTACCTGGTAGATTCATAAATCAGAGATGCGGCTATTTCAAGAGAATCCCAAGAGGAAAGAAAACCAAATATCCGACAACAAGAACTATTGGAGCAAGGGTAATATCTCCTGCTGCCAGAAGAATGAAACCAATAATAACTAAAATAAGTCCTATGCCAAAGAACATTGTATTCTTTTTTGAAAATTTTGTATCGAGTAAAAGTTCTTGTTTCTGTTCTTTTTGTTCTTTCTTTTTCTTCTTTTCTTTTTTCTTAGCCATTTAGGTCTCCTTTTTTAAAACATACACAAATTCGCATAATTCATTAATAACATCATCATTTTGAAACTTCTGCTAATTTTTTAAATTCACCATTTTGTATCTGGTAAATATTTGAAGCTTTGCTATATTTTAAAACCTTTGATATTAATCCTGGCAGAGCACTTCGGTCATACTTTTTAAGTTCGCTCAATCGCCATAGAGTGTAAAAGAATTTGGCTGCAAAATCACCCTCTTTATAACCCTGTTTTTTGAACTCTGCCAAGGTGAGACTA
The DNA here is from genome assembly GCA_004376785.1 of Candidatus Stahliibacteriota bacterium. Taxonomy (GTDB): domain Bacteria; phylum Hydrothermota; class Tepidihabitantia; order SM23-42; family SM23-42; genus SOIY01. Next base: position 5,332 of record SOIY01000216.1, read on the forward strand.
TCAATAGCTGAAGGTGCTGCAAAGATTGCCCCCTCAACATATTTTTCGCCGAGGCGCGGAACCTTTTCATGATTAAACGTGCCTATGCCTAAAAGTTGTATATGCTCCAAGCCGTAGTATGCAATCTGTGGTGCACTATTTATTATCATATCCTTGTCCATTGGTAAAAAGATGGCTTCAGGACTTTTTTCTTCTATTGTTTCCGTCTCCCATTTCAAAGTAATTGAGTCGGGTTGAAAACTGACCATTGAAACAACCTCACGATTATTCTTTATAATCTCTTTCGCAAAAAAATCAGCAACCCCTTTATACTTGGCAATATCCGGATATAAGATTGCGAATTTTCTTATTCCGAGGTCATACATACTGTATAGTGCAATCGCTTTTGCCTGTTCTTCGTCGCTCTGGCCTGCAGTAAAAATATAGGGTAGAGTTGCAAACTTTGGCTCTGAAGTCATTGGGAGAATTACAGGAATCCCTTTACCATAAGCCAGACCACAAACGCCAAATGCTTCAATCAAACGGATCGGTGCGATAAGAAAATCAACGTGTATATCATCAATCAATTTTGCCGCAGCAATGGTTGCCTCAATAGGGTCAGATTTAGTGTCGAGATAATGGATCGAAAAGGGTAGATTTTTTTTCTTGTTAAATATATTAATGATTTCTAATAATTCCTGCCCATAATTGGTGTATTCTCCTGTCAATGATAACAAAATGCCTGCCCGTCCTGTTGTTGTACCAAGGCCGATAAATCTTTTATATTCTTCAACTTCAAATGTATATTGAGTATTAGGAAAGCGTCTTAATAACAGGTTAAAATCGCGTTCTGCTTCTTTCTTTTTACCTTCACGCGCCTCAATCTGAGCAAGGTTATACAGAATGTGTTCATCAATTGCATCTGCCATAAAGATTCTATGTATTTTTTCTAATTGTTTTATTGAAAGTTCTGGCAATATCTTGATTATACGGTCAAAAGCCTTTTTTTGTCTTGTTGAATCCTTAGTCTGCGTGTAAAATTTTGTAAGATAATAGGTTGCTTTATAATCCTTGCCAAGCTGAAAATAGGATTCACCAGCAAGTGAGGTTGCATTAAGACAATACGGTGAATTAGGAAACTCTTTTATAAATTTTTCTCCTAATGATCCTGCACTCTTAAATTTATCCAATTTGAAATAGGAAAAGGCAATCAGATATAATGCTGGCTCATAGGCTTCAGTATTTTTATATTTGTCGATAACTTTTTTAAACTCATTGATTGCATTCGAATAATCCTTTTCTTTGAAATAAGTATTACCCCTTTCATAAATGACTGCTGCTTTTTCTTCGGCTATACTTGATTCATACTCATCCAAATCAGCCGGGGCAAAATGAGCGCAAGCAATAAATAGAATAATTATGAACCATAATAGTTTCTTCATAATTCTATATTAGCCAAAAAAATGTTTATGTCAACAGAGACAAGATAAATGCAGGATCGTTCACCTTCGGTGAACTTGCAGGATCATCCGCCGCATATTGTGGCGGATTCGCAGTATCGCCCTACGGGCTCGCCATACGTTCTTTATACAACTACGTTTTACTATTGTAGGAGGGCTGTTTGAAAGTCCTTTCTGTCATTGCGAGCGACCGTAGGGAGCGTGGCAATCTCGATGTCTGAGATTACCACGCCCGCCAGGAAACTTGGCGGGCTCGTAATGACAAAAAGGGACTGTCGTTGAGGAGTGAGATTCCTCACTGCGTTCGGTGCAGGCTGTGCAATCTCTTAATGACTCAATAACTCAATGACTTAATGACTTTTTACTACAATCCTGTTTCTTCAATAATCTTCTTGATCTCTTTTGGGGTCAATTTTTTGTCTTCTAAAATCGTATATCTTTCAGGCCTGATATTCTTTACATTGTATATTACCTCAATAAATTCATCCTCAGTAATGCCCAGGTGTTTCAAATTTTGTGGAAATTCTATTTGTGCATAAAGTTTTTTTACTTTATCCAGATATTCATTTTTCTGAAGAGACATAGTAAAGATTGTACCAATGCCGACCTGTTCGCCATGCAGGGTTTTTCTTGGTGAATAAAGGTAATCTATTGAATGACTTATTTTGTGTTCACTCCCACTGGCTGGTCGGGACGAGCCGACAGTGCACATTGCAAAACCACTTTTAATAAGACCGTGTGCCAGGCATAAAAGAAATTCGTTGTTTTTAATAGACTTGTTTTTAAATTGCAAAAGGCTAATTGGTCCTGCCTCTGCTAATGTGAGTGCCATACTATCTGTTTTTTCAATACCTTTTGATTGTGCGAGTCGTGCATCAAACACAGCCGAGAGATTTGAGATCAGGTCACCCACTCCTGCCCTAATATGTCTTATCGGTGCTTTCTTTATTATATTGATGTCAACAATTACTCCATGAGGTGCTTTGGTTATGTGGCTGATTGGTATATTGTTTTTGTCTTTGATTACGGAAACCGGAGAAGCGATGCCATCATTCGATAAAATTGTTGGAATACTAATAAATTTTGTTTTATATTTTCCAGCAGCCAGTTTTGCAACATCCAGAACCTTGCCGCCTCCAAATCCAATGACTAAGTCTGGTTTTTCTTCTTTGATGAATTTTTTTATATTCTCAACATTTTCCTCATCACTATTTGATATTAAATGTTTAAGAATCTTGATTTTCTCTTTTTTAAAGATCGATGCGATTGTTTCACCGCCAAGTAAAAATGTTTTGCTGTCGCCTAATAATAAGATTTCCTTGAATTTTAATTTATGAAATAAAAGAATTTTGAAAAGATTTTTAAGCTTATTGTCGCCGATCTCAACAAATTCTGGTAAATCAATCTTAAGTTTTTTTTTCATCCATTAAGATTAATGAAATTTGTCAATAAGTCAA
>SOIY01000347.1 GCA_004376785.1 Candidatus Stahliibacteriota bacterium
TATTTTTGGATTTTTGCTTTTGCTCCATTTATATTTTGTAGTGGGCAGCTCAAAGAGAGTAAAGGTCTTAATTCCAATATAGAAATTGAACCAAAGGACCTATATGCTGCATTTACATCTTTAGAAAAAGAATTTCTTCAGAAGAATGGATTTTTTGCACAAAAATCACAATACAAAAAATTTAGTGACCTTTACAAATCATTAAAAAACAGATCTTTGCCAATCTATGTAACTACGGATTGTGTTCTCCATACCTATCATATTTTATATGACTATTCACTTCGGATGTTAGAGATGGATTATTTATATTCTGAAGCAGATAACCTTACCAAGAATATGATTATAAGCACAGAGAATTTATTAAAAGGAAAAAAAGGAGAATTAAAGCAGGTTCTATTAGATAATCTCGCGTATTTTGAAGTGGCAGCAAGTCTTTTGAATCCAGATTTTGAAATTTCAAAATCAGTGGAGAATAAGGTTAATAAAGAGATAAGTTTGATAAGCAAAGCAGAGGGTTTTGAAAAATCGCCAATTTTTGAATACAAAGAGGACTATTCACAATATAAACCCAGAGGTCATTATACAAGGAACGAGGTATTAAAAAGATACTTTAAAACAATGATGTGGTATGGTAGAATGGCATTTCGCCTGAATCCAGATGATGACCAGGAAAATAAAAAAGGAAAAAAAGAGACAAGGCGTGCTCTGTTAATTCTTGAAGCGGCAAAGGATTATTTCCAAGACTGGAACAGGATTAATTTGCCTATTATCCTCTATGTTGGCAAGAGTGATGATTTGACCCTGTTAGAATATTTTAAAATTAAAAGTAGAGTATTCCCAAATAAAAAACCGATAGAGATTGCACAGGATGATGAGAAATTAACAATATTTATTAATGAAGCAATGAAATATCGTCCTCCAAAAATAGTATCGACTGCTGTTGCGGATACTGAAAAACCTGAAATCGTCACAAAGGGATTCAAGTTCTTTGGACAAAAATTCATTCCGGATTCTTATATGTTTCAGAATCTTGTATATGATAAGGTCGGTACGCAGAATAATCCCAGATTATTTCCCAGGGGACTTGATGTCTTTGCAGTACTCGGGTCAGATAGGGCAAGAGAAATTCTTATTCAAACATATAAAGAGAATCGCTTTGCAAATTATGAGTCACAAATGGGAAAATTGATAAAAGAATTTGAGGATATTACAGAGAAGGATTGGTTTTTTAATCTGTACTGGGGTTGGTTATATACCATGAAATCACTACTTTTGCCGATCCCAGGGTTTAAGCCTGCTTATCAGGATAAGTGTTTGCAAACTGCTTTAGGCACGTGGGCAGAATTACGACACGATACAATTCTGTATGCGAAGCAATCATATACAGCTTTGATAACAGCAGTACAACCAAGACCACAAATGATAAAAGGCTATGTTGAACCAATACCCGAGTGTTTTGCAAGACTCCAAAAATTGGTGGATATGAGTAAAACAGAATTAGAAAAGAATGCTTTTCTCAATGAGATTGTGAAGCAGAAATTTGAGCAATTTTCAAACCTACTTGATAGATTGTACAACATTACCAAAGCTGAGTTGGAAAATAAAGAATTAACAGATGAAGACTACGATTTTATTATGGATATTGGTGATGCCCTGAAGAATATAGAATCATTTCCTGGTGCAGATTATACGACTGAGACTGATGAGAGTGCCGCGCTCATTGCTGATGTCCATACTGATCCGAATACAAAACAGGTTCTTGAGGTTGGTAATGATGTTCCTGCAGTATTTTTTATAATTATAAATGTTAATGGTAGAAAGCAGATATTTACTGGTGGTATTTATGACTACTACGAATTCTTGCAACCTATGGACAAAAGGCTTACTGATGAAGAATGGCAAAAATTATCATTGAAACCTGATAAGCCTGAATGGATTGAATATTTTTCCAGATAACTACGTTATGCTTAGATACAAACGAATTATAGCAGATTCAAACGGATATATTTAACTGAGCGAAATTTTGATGTTCTGCCTCCCCCTTTAAAAAGGAGGAGGCAGCAGTAAAAATTTATTCTTTATACTCTTTTTGGTTGTGTTTTTTCTCTTTAATAGCTTTGTGTAGAGGCTTTTTCAGTTGTTCTTTTTGTTCAGGCGTTAGCATTGAATGAATATGTAATCTTTGATCCATTTCTGTCTGTTTTATTTTTAAATCCAGATCACTGATTTCTTTCATCGTTTTCATTATCTTTGAGCGATTTGGTTCATCTGCTTTCATTTCTTTTTCCAGATCTAAGCGCTTTAATTCTATTTCAGATCTTAAAGGTATTATTTTCTTTCTTGTTTCAAAACTTGCGTTTTCAATTGCATCTCGTTGTTCATTACTCAGATTCAGCATTTCAAATTTCATCTTCTGGCGCATTTTATGTTTATGTGGATGATCTGTTCTACCAGGCCCATGACATTCTTGTGCATATCCTAATGATGTTATTATAAAAAGAGCAGTTAATAGCAAGAATATTTTTTTCATCTATGACCTCCTTCTATAGATTTAGAC
>SOIY01000331.1 GCA_004376785.1 Candidatus Stahliibacteriota bacterium
GCTATGCTCTTTGCTCTTTGCTCAGAGCGGTGTAGAGATCATTGCACAAGTGGATAGAAACACTGTAGTAAGTACAGTGAGTTATAGAGCTAAGATGTTGATTAGCCTTGGTGGAAAAATAAGAGAAAAGGAATTTATTGGTTACACCAAAGGAAAGGAATATTCCTATATGGGATTTGTTTCACCTGCCCGTGATAAGGGGACTCGATTCCTGAAGATTGGCGATGAGATGTGGATGTATATACCAGCAGTAGAGAGATCAACAAAGATCGCCGGTCATATGCTCAGGCAGAGTATGATGGGCAGTGATTTTTCATATGACGATGTTACAGAAAATAAAAAATTGCAAGACCTCTACAATATTGAATTTATTGGTATTGATACCATTGATAATAAGGAGTGCTATAAGTTGGAATTGACTGCAAAGGTGCCTGAGGTTAGTTACTTTTATAGGAAGATGTGGGTTGACAAGAAGACTTATATTCCGATCAGATCCGAGCTTTATGCCAAGAGTGGCAAACTTATGAAAGAGGTTAATATTACTGATTTTAAAAAAATCGGTAAGAAAAATTATCCTACAAAACTCATAATTGTAAATAAACTTCGTAAGGACACCTTTACCGAACTAATTTTAGAAGAAATTAAACTCGATAGTAAAATTCCAGCAAAAATATTTACAAAAGCGTATTTGGAAAGGAAGTGAAAACGGGGATTGACATTAATCCAGAATTGATTATTTTTAGATATGGCAATCCGTGAGTTTAAGACTTTCTGGGATATAGAAGAAGAGAAGACCTGGCGAATCTATGTCCTGTTTGTGATTCTCCTTCTTTTTTATTTTGTGCCGATTTTTGCAATATGGATAATTGTGAAATTCTTCATTCATGTCAGACAATCCGTTTATCAAGTCGATACGCAATTCAATATATTTGGTTTTGACACATGTTTTGTTTTGATTGCAGCAGGTATTGCTGCAGCCCTTCATTGGTACTACTCTAACAAGAAGGTTGTGAGTGATATTCTTCTTCTGCTCGGCGCGCAATATCCTGATAAGAATGATAGATATCACTATGTATTTAATAATGTAGTCGATGAGATAGAGACAGCAGCAGGTGGGTTGAAGGTTGAACGCTATATCCTGCCGACCGGTGCTATGAATGCCTTTGCTCTTGCTGATTTGAATGGCCGAAATGTGGTTGGTATCACCGAGGGACTCCTATCGCGTTTGACTCGCGAAGAAGTGCAAGCAGTCATGGCTCATGAAATGTCGCATATTGTTTCCAAAGATTGTCTTCAGACAACCGTGGCATGTTCTCTTTTTAGTATCTATAGTGAAGCGCTTGCACATTTTAATAAAGCTGTAAGCAAAACCGAACTGCGTTCATCATCTATATTCAAAGGCGCAACTCAACATGATGCCACTGCTACGGGATTAGTATCCTTGCCCGTTGTGATGCTTTTGTTCATTACAGATACATTAGGACAGTTACTGAATATGTTTATTTCTCGAGAACGAGAATACCGGGCAGATGCCTCTGCAGTCAAGCTGACTCGTAACCCGTTAAGCCTGGCAACTGCGCTCTATAAAATCGGTACACACTGGCGTGGGGCTGGATATGGTGGTGAACATCTATCTCCCATTTTTATTCTCAATCCTCAATACAGCAAACTCGATGAGCACGAAGATTATTTTGCTACGTTATTTTCTACGCATCCACCTTTGGTTAAAAGATTACAGATGCTCCTGGATTTTGCCCATGCCGATTTAGCAGAAATCACTCGGTATTTAAAGAAAGATAAAGGTCTTAAGACCGAACCCGAGATCATAAAACCAACACTAACATTTCTTGCTGAACACGAAAATAAATGGGCTGGTCCATTTACAGTTTTACAACTGCAATCCTTTGACTGGGTAGAACCGGAAACAAAACTACGGCTTAAGGGTGTTGAGGAAATCATTAATGCGAATGAAATCCCTGCGTTAAATTATTTCTTCCAAAAAAGGGATGAACCTATTTGGAAAATAAGACGGCTCTGTCCAGATTGTAGGGAGTGGTTGATTATTCAGGAATATGAAGGGCTCTATGTATGGCGCTGTGCATTCTGCAACGGAATCATGGTTGAAGGTAACAAACTTCCCAGGATTTTTGTACGTAAGGAAAAAGGTTTTACTGAGCGGGTTCAGCGTTTTGCTCGGCTGCTCAGGAAAAACGCAAAAAAGCGGCATCCTCATTTTGATATCCGCCTCAGTGTATCACATCTGAGAAAATGCCCTAAATGCGGGAAGAACATGGTGCATAAATTCTATAGCTATGCATACCATATAGAAATTGATACCTGTTCTGCTTGTAATGTAACCTGGTTTGATTTAAGTGAGCTGGAAATCCTTCAGTGTTTGATTGAAATGGAAGAAAAAGAGTATAAATAAAATTTATCTGGATCTTATGGATGTTAAATTTTTAATTTTTGAGATACCTGGATATAAAGGAATTAAGGTTATCTTTATAGCGTCCTGTTGATCTTGTAAGTCCTTCATTATGAGTACCCATAATTTCTGAAAATTCCTTTGGTTCTTTTGCTATTTCAAATAGTCGGCGTCCATGACTAAACGGCACTATTTCGTCATCACGGTTATGTATAATAAGAATCGGACAATTTACTTTCTTAATATACTCAGCTGTATTATATTTAAAACGGGCTAACAGTCTAACTGGAAGCAAGGGATAAATATCAGCTGCGAGATCTGGAATTGAGGTAAATGTTGATTCTATGATAAGTATTTTGGGTGTATGTCTATGCGCAAGCCATGCAGCAATAGAACCTCCAAGGGAAAAGCCAAAAACGATAATTCCACTTGGTTTTACTCCTTTTTTTTGAACTAAATACTCCCAGGCAGCATAAACATCGCAATATGTGCCTTTTTCAGTAGGATTTCCTTCACTTTTGCCATAACCACGGTAGTCAAAAATAAAGGTGTTCAATTTAAGCTGGTAGAACAATTGAATGGATTCCAGACGATGAGAGATATTACCTGCATTACCATGGCAAAAGAGTACTGTACCTCGTGCATCTCTGGCGGGTATAAACCAACCATTCAGGTTTATGTTGTTAGCAGTTTTGAATGAAATGTCTTCATATTCAAGACCGATCATTGCCGGAGTGGTTTCAATTTCACGGCAAGGATAATTGGGATAGTATATATACTTGGATTGCGTGAAAAAAAGTAAAGTTGCAAAACCAATATAGATTCCTAAAATGATAATAATAATTGAGATAAACATCTTAGAAAAATTTGACAGGGTTTTTTGCAATCTATTTTTTTACCCCGCTGGATAGTAAATATCCTACGGGGTTTACTTTTGCTGTTGCAAAAACCCAGTATTCACAAAATGATGGAATAAACGTCTTACTGTATTTAATATGTTTAAAGTGTTTTGGTAACAAGTTTTTGAGGAGCCCCATTGTTACTTTATCAAATTCCGAACAACACTGCAGACTTATAATGCCATTTTTATTGAGACTTTTGTTCATTTTGGAGAATATCTGGTTCAGAAATTCTATTCTATGTACCTTTGTTAATGCTTCAGGGTGCATAGTTAAATCATATATCACTGCGTCGAGCCCACGTGTTATATCAAGGAATTTGTTTGCATCATCGATTATTACCTCAACGTTCTTCCTGCTGAAAGCGTTCTTACAAATACTTTGTAAATATTTATTTGCCGCTTTGATTACATCTTTATCTATGTCTACTAAATAAACTTTTTTTGGTTTGTATTTCAATAATTCTTTTAGTACACCACCATCACCGCCTCCCATGACCGCGACTTTTTTTAATTTTTTTCTCCTTTTTATAAGCGGTGTTACTAAACAAGCATTGTAGATATCGGCATCAAATTCAGAAATCTGAATATCGTTATCCAAAAATAGTATCGTGCCGAAATTTTCGTTCTCTATAATGTCTATTTGCTGGTACTTTGACCTTTTACTGAAGACCCTTTTTTTAATGTGGTACTTTACCTCAAACCCGCTTGAGGTGAACGATGTGATCCAGTCTTTTTCTTTAATCGCAATTGGATTTCCCCTTTGTAGCTCAACAACCCTGACAGTTTTTGGTTTGATTCGTTTCTTTAAAAAGTGTAATAATTGAATTGGTTTTTGCTTGTCAGGAGAACACGTAAATATATCTATGGACGCGTGACGTGCCTCGGGATACGTGTGAATAGCAACGTGCGACTCACCAACCACAGCAATGATTGTGACCCCGAGCGGGTTGAATTGATGACTCTTTATGCTGATAAGATCAATGTTTAATTGCTTGAGTCCTTGTTTTAGAATGCTTGTCAGCACTTTTTTGTTATTCAGGATTTTTTTTGAACAATAAATGAACTCAGCAACAATATGTGTGCCGGTTGGTTTCATCAATTATTATATTCTAAAAAAATCTAAAAGTCAATATTTTTTTTTGACGAACTATCACACACCTCGTTAGCACTTTTTAAATGCCACCCCTGTTATAATATTTCGAACTATGGTTTGGTGAAGATTGCTACTTCATAAAAAGGATTTTGACTAACAAAAAATTTTACTTTTTGATAACCGAGATCCAAAATTTGCTCTTTGCTTATTCCGCATTCTTTAGCAAAAAATTTTGAATCCCAAATTACAACTGTGTTATTGACACTTTTTTGTAGATTTTGTAAATTAGGAAAGGGAAAGTGTTCATAATTGAAGCGGTCTTTATTACTAAGGTAGAAAAAGTAGTTCGATGCGCAGATAAGTGGATGTTCTATGGATAGACTTTTTGCATAATAATGATATGCGTTTTTTATTAGATAATGATCAGTATCGAGTGAAGGTTTTTGGATTGAAAATATGCTAAAAATCGAGCTCGTAATGAAAAGTGCAGTAAAAGCAGGCAGGGAAATTTTCGGAATTTTTAGAAATTTATACAGGATATTAAGCCCATAAATAGAAATTATTGCAATAATTGGTGCAATTGAGACAAAATATCGTGCATAGCCTCCACTTTTGAACAAACCAAATGTCCATAAGATTGTATGTAGTGAGAGAAAGTAGAAGAATACAATAGGGAAGAGGAGTCTTTTTTCAGCTATCAAATGGATCAGACCGATAATAAAGAATGGCAACAAAATGCCAGTAATTTCAGGCAACAGAAAGAGGAAATGGAAAAAACTACCAGAGCCATAAACACCTTTTTGCCCTAACCATGGGAAGTTATTGTAAAGCCATATTATTTCACTAGTTTGTAAGAAGCCGAGACAATTCCAGATAAGGCATCCAAGGCCAAGGAATGGAATTGATTTCCATTTTTTCTTATTAATGAGTATGAACATCCAGAGAATTAGAAAGAAAAATCCTTCCGGCCGCGCCAATGGTAGAGCCGAACAGATAATCGTTGAGATAACATAATTTTTGTTTATTAAATATAATAGACTTATGGTTAATAACGTCGCAAAGATTATTTCAGTAAGTGGATTTACTGAAATTAATAGGTAATAGGGCTGAAAAATTAAAAATGGAACTATATATTCAGAATATCGAAGATTTTTTGCACGCGTTAAATGGTAGGTTATGATGGCACAGAAAAGACTAATCATAATCGTCAAAATTTTTGTGGGAAAGAGACCGAGAGGCGCAGCAAAGGATAAAATTGTTGTTGGTATTGGTCTTCCCCAGATATCTAAGAATAACCAGTTATGTGTCCGAGCGTATTTTGCCATCAAATAATGGGTATAGCTGTCTTCTTGGTACAATTCCTTATAATATAAGGCAATCGTAACAAGAATAATTAAAGAGATTAGGATAAAGATAATTACATTTCTATGTAATTTATATATTGAAATACTTTTTTTCATCCTTTACTGTAGTCTCAGGTCCGTGTCCTGGATATATGATAGTTTCAAGTGGCAATGTTAGGATTTTATTCTTTATTGAGGAGATCTCGTCGTCGTAAGAGCTATCATACAGATCAGCTTTGCCAATTGACGATTTGAATATGGTATCGCCGCTAAAAAGCACATTGCCCAATAATATTGAGATACCTCCGCATGTGTGACCAGGTGTATGGATAATCTTGAGTGTCAGACCAATCAGTTCAATCTTTTTGCCATCATGCAGGTAGTCATCAATGCCAAAAATCGGATTATTGCCCGAAGGGAAAAGCCCGGCGCCGCTTTTTTCTGAATCGTTTATCTTATCTTCTTCGAGTTTGTGACAGTAGATTTTACTGTTGAACTGTTGCTTTATTATTGCACATCCGCTAATGTGGTCATAATGTCCATGCGTAAGTAATACAGCAGGGATTCCCTGGCATTCACTCTTGATCTCTTTGATCAAAGCGTCAGCCTCAACATCAATAAATCCAGGATCAATAATTACTCCCTTTTTATTATTGATAATCAAATACATATTGGTTTGGATGTATCCGACAACAAATTTCTTTATTTGAAATTTATTTGTAGGATTCAAACAACTTGCCCCATGCTGTATTTAAAAACTTTTTTACAATCGTTTTACCAAAGATATTATACCAGAAAAAGTCATGAAATGCCCTTGATGCTATATAAGACCACGGGACAAGCGGCGAACGTAAAAGAACATGTTCAAAGGGTTTTAGTTTTCCCCAGTATATTGCCTTTTGTCCTTTTGACGCAAAGGTATCTTTGCTCTCAAAATGAAAATTCACAGTGCTTATGTCTTCGCCTGCTATCTCAATATCCTGAGGACGTGCTGTGCCAAGACCCTTTTCGTGTGCAAGGTTAAGGAATTTCAATTTCATCGGGTCAAAACCCATCATTTTTGCAGCGATAGCGTCAATTGCAACAGAATCAGCACTTGCAAGAAGATAATTCTTTATCTGGGGTTCCATTATCCTGGGTCCTGCACCATTACCAGCTATAGTCCCATCAGTTAGACAGAACATACCCGGGTGTATTTCTTTCTGGATTTGAAGCAGGTCAACGAGTGTTTCGTGTATGACTGAATGTGTCCAGTGTCTATTATCATTGAGCAGTCCGCCAAATGCATTTTTCATTGCGCCGGTCATTGTCGTGAACACATGGGTTTTTAGCGTAGGCAAATGGAATGCATTCTTACCAATAAACATTTTTGGTATTTGAATACCCTGTTTTTCATACACTTTATCGAGCACGAGCATGTTTGCCTTTGGTTTATAAGTTATCCATTCAACATCTGGTTCATAGAGGTGCACGAATTTTAAGCCGTGTTTTTCCATTACTGAATTTAAATGAAGATTTTCTGCACCAAGTTTTGGGTTTATTACAACGGTTCTATTCTGGGCAGGTATAAGGTTTTTATATCCCCTGCGCGAAAGGGCAGCCGTAACCCCATCAAGCTGCCATGGCGTTGTTGAACATGCAGGATACCAAAAGTGCCAGGAGATATTTATCTTGAGGATAGTTGGTACATTTTTTTGTAAAAATCTATTAACATGAGCCAGTTCTAATGCCCTGTCTATATCGTCAAGAACAGTCTCTGGTGTTGTCTTTACAACTGCAACTCTTGATTTCATTTGTTGATTCGTGGTTTACAGATGATTTCCCTCACTTCAAATGAGAAGAAGTCCTTGCCATGTTTTGGTAAGCATACAATTGCAGTATCCGCACCTACGCCTGTACCGCCTATTGATATTACTTCTTTATTATAGGGAATAAGGCCTGCATCGAGTGCCATAATGGTAATTTCAACTGCAACTTTGACACCCTGACCAAATATTCGTAGGGTGTTTGCTACTAATTCTTCGACCTCAAGACCACCAAATTTTAATCTGATAGCCCTACCAATTCCACCAAAGAAATGCGTGCAAGTATATACAATCACCCCATTTCCTTCCAGAAATTTTTTTATTTTTTTGTCCATTTCAATCATGCCGGGTTTATAAAATCCAGCCTGATGTGTTACTGAAATAATTCTAATATTCTTTCCCTTTTTCAATAAATTTTTAGTGGTTTCACCACTGCACGAAGCAATGATAAAATTATTTATTTTTAATTGTTTTGCCCGTTTCAAGGCAAGATCAATAGTCTTATCAGTATTTTGCTTACCCGGCTTGTTCCAGTAAAAAACTTCGTATTTCATGTATGCTCCTTATTATTTCCTATTATAATGCTTATTTCTCTAAAGTCAATCTACTCTTTTTTACTACAGATTCCGATTCGGCTATTC
>SOIY01000250.1 GCA_004376785.1 Candidatus Stahliibacteriota bacterium
CAATTAGTTCATGAGGTGATTTTTTCATGTCAATACGATACGAGAAATTAGCAATGAGGAGAAGGAGTAAAATGACAAATATAATCTTTTTCATAATACTATAGCAGGCACGAATACCAATCTTCCTTCTTTATTTAAATTCCCTCTTTTCGAAAATTATGATAGACACATATAATAGAAATATAGTATAGATAAGCCCATAGCAGATAGAAAACAGAAGTTGATCCAGGTGTATTGGCAATTTATAGACCAGATCAATCCTCAAATTAAAATTCTCCAGATTTGGAAGTATATAATAAAAACCATATGCAAGATATTTCAAGATAGCAACGTTTACCTGGTCAGCAAATAATTTCAGATCAGGGCTGGCATGACCTATGACAAAGAAGATAATCCCCATTATTGCGCTTATTGTAGGTGAGGAAAAAGAGGAAAACAGCAATAAAATGCCTAATAAAATCATGATTTCTAATAATGAAAACGGTATTGTTATAAAAAGAGGCAAATCGAATGAACCCTCGTATATAAATATTACCAATTGATGAATCACAATCATAGCACATTGTAGAATTGCAATGAGTAATAACAAACCTAAAAACTTGCCAATGATGATTTCACTTCTTTTAACAGGTTTTGTTATTACAGTATAAATCGTGCGTTTTTCAATATCTTTATGGATAAGTGTAGAACCGATTATTATAACAATCAAAACACCAAAGAGCGATGCAGCTGCGATGCCAAAATCCCTCAATATTTTCGGTGCCTCACCTAAGGCAAAGGGTTCAAGAAAAACAGAAACAACAATCACCAGAACACTAAAGATGATCAAAAGCATTAGTATCCGCTGTCTTAAACTTTCTTTAAAGGTGTTTTCAACGATCGCCCAGATTCTATGCATGATTCTTCTTTATTTTGCCGACAAACCAATCTTCGAGTGATATCTCATCGGTTTTAACCCCTCTTTTTAAAAGTTTGTCCAGTTCGCCAACCTCTACTATTTCACCATTGATTATTATACCTACACGGTCACATACTGCTTCGGCATCAGGTAGTATATGTGAGGAAAAGAAGATTGTCTTACCGCGAGTTTTCTGCTCAATGAGTAAATCCTTTATTTCTTTTCTGCCGATTGGGTCAAGCCCACCAAGTGGTTCATCGAGGATGAATAAATCCGGATCAGTAATCATAGTTTGAGCAATTCCAATACGCTGGAGCATACCGCGGGAATATTTTCTAAGGGGCAATGCGTTTGCATCTTTGAGACCAACTATATCCAATAATTCATATACTCTTTTTTTACAATTTGTATAATTACCAAGCAGGGCGTGTATTTTTAAAAATTCATATCCTGTTAAATGTTCATAAAAATATGGAGATTCAGGAAGGAATCCAATTCTTTTCTTGGCTTCCATAGAATCTACATTATGTCCGAATATCGTCACATTTCCTGAATCGGGTTTGAGCAATCCGGTGAGTATCTTTAATGTGGTTGTTTTGCCAGCACCATTTGGTCCAAGAAAGCCAAATATTTCTCCTTGATAGATCTCCAAAGAGATATTTTTTAAAACTTCCTTTTTCTTTTGCCAAAAATGGTTTTTAAATGATCTATAAATGTTTTCGAATTTTAGAGCAGTTTTCATAATATATTACCATTATTATACTTAAAAAAATGATTTTGTAAATGAGTATTTTAGCCAATCCTATCAGAAACTTGACCACATCTATTTAGACGAAAAAAACCTAAAGTTCATTGCTTTTGTTAATTTTTTTCATACCTATCGTAAGATGGGATGGATGGATTTGGTATTTGGATTTTATTTGTAATTTGGTGCTTGGAATTTGGAACTTAGTTCATCGAGGTCTTGACATCTCTAAGTTTTTATATAAAATACTAATCTACCAAAGGAGGTATTGAATGAACTTGATTTTACTATTATTCATGGCTTTGCCACAAGATTATGTGAATCTTATTATGCAAGGCAAATATGTAGATGCTGTTAATTATTGCGATGCAATGATAGACAAAGGAAAAGATGTCCTTAAATGGCAAATTGAAAAAGGTGATATATACCTGGACAAAATTGGAGATTTTGGGAAAGCAACCGAGATTTATAGTAATGTTATTGAGAAACATAAAAAGAAAGATGGCTGGTATCATTACCGCTTGGCACTGGCTTTGGAAATGAATGAAGACTATTTGAATGCTGCTAAGTCTTATGAGGTTGTTGCCACACAATTCCGTAAGTTTCCTCTGGATTCATTT
Organism: Candidatus Stahliibacteriota bacterium; assembly: GCA_004376785.1. GTDB lineage: Bacteria > Hydrothermota > Tepidihabitantia > SM23-42 > SM23-42 > SOIY01. The sequence goes on from SOIY01000250.1 coordinate 2,264, forward strand.
GCTTTGAACGGAGTTGAACGTTGTTTTAAGAAAAACTATCAAGATTTTGTTGCCACAATCGATGGTTATAATATCACAAGGCTTGAATTAGATGAACTGATCGCCAAAAGATCGACTTTTGCAAAAAGAGATGAAAAAGCTATCCTGGATCAGATGATTGTTATGAGACTGCTTTTTGCAAGTGCGATTAAAAATAATGTGAGAGAAACTGACTTTTTTAAAGACGCAATGGAGGATAAGAAAAAATCTTTATTATTGGAAGAGATTAATGCTGTGGAAATTGCTGGGAAGGCACTCCCGACAGAAAAAAAGATGAAAAAGTATTATAGAAAAAATAAGAAGAATTTCGAATTGCGCGAAGAAATAAAAGGCAAGGAAATTATTGTTGAATCTGACAGCCTGGCTAAATTCCTGCTTGATTCACTGGAAAAAGATATAGAAAGTTTTAACACGCTTGCAAAATTACACTCAACAGCTGCCACTAAAAGAAGTAGTGGTAACATGGGTGTAGTATATAGGGATAGTAAACCCAAATCAGTTGATAAGGCATTATTTAAAGCCAAGTTGAATGAATTAATCGGGGTTATTCAGTTTGATGATAAATTTGGAATTTATCTTGTGACCGAACATAAACCCAAACGCCATCGGAAATTTGATGAGGTGAGAAATCAGATTGAAGCGACGTTAAAGGCTGAGAATATCAAATCACTTGAAGAAAAGTTCATGAAAAACTTGAAGAAAAAGGCAAAATTTGAAATTTATGAAGATATAATGAGTGATTCGGTGCGTGTTACTGAAGACAAAGTGGTTGCAATTGTAAATGGACGAGAGATTCTTAGAAGCTTTGTGGAAAAAAGAAACGAATCACAACCGAATTTTGCTAGAGTGAATTTAAACGATTCTGAAGAGTTCGACAAATTACTTAATACGATAATTGAGGAAGAGTTAAAAATAGAATGGGCAGAAAGGAAAAAATATTTTTTGAACGATGGCTTCGTTGCTAAATGGAAGGTTGAAACCGAGGGCTTAATGGCAAATGGATTATACAGGAAAATTGTTGTTGATGCTGTTAGTGTTGATTCTCAAGAGGTGAAGGATTATTATGAAGAACACAAGGAAGAATTTAAAATTCTAGAGACAGTTAAATGTCAGGAAATTGTTGTTGATTCCTTGAATTTTGCTAAAGAAATTCGTAAGTTTCTACTTGAGAATCCAGAAAAGTTTGATTCACTTGCTAAGGAGCATTCAATAGCTCCCACAGGAAAACGGGGCGGTACAACGGGTTCGATCAGAAAAGGCACGAAACCCAAGAAGTTTGAAGATATTGCATTTAAATTACCAGTTGGTTCAATAAGTAAGGTTTTTTCAGTAGATGATTCAACCTACACAGTTATTAAGCTAGTCGAACATAACCCAGTTACATACAGAACATTTAACGAGGTTGGTAAAAATATTGAAACAGGACTACTGCGACAAAAGCAAAGAGAGGTAGCTGATGCATTCCTCGTCAAAGTTAGGGAAGAAGCAGAGATTGAAATATTTTTAAGTGAACCCGAGAAAGAGGGTGAAACAAAGGAAGAAGAGATAAAAAAAGAAGACCTTAATGAGAAAAAAGAATAAATAATGCCAGAACTAAGGAAAGATCCTGTTTTAGGTCGCTGGGTTATTATTTCTACTGAGAGGGCGAAAAGACCAAAGGATTTTAAATCAGCACCTGAGAAAAAGGTCATATCACCAGAAGCATGTCCCTTTTGTCCCGGGAATGAATCTGCAACACCACCAGAAATTCTTGCTTACCGGGAGAGTGGTTCAAAAGCAAATTCCGCTGGTTGGACCCTAAGAGTTATATCAAATAAGTTTCCTGCTTTACTTATTGAGGGAGATATTAATCGACGCGGTGAAGGAATTTATGACCGGATGAATGGTATTGGAGCACATGAAGTAATCATTGAAACGTCAGATCATTCAATGGATCTTGCTGATTTGGAAATTGACCTATTCAAAAATGTAATTTATGCATATCAGGAAAGAATGTTGGATTTGGAAAAAGACCAGAGATTGCGTTATGTGATGATTTTTAAAAATTTTGGTGCTGCAGCAGGAGCATCACTCGAGCATAGTCATTCACAATTAATTGCTACACCCGTTATTCCAAAAAGGGTAATGGAGGAGATGAATGGCGCAAGACTCTATTTTGAATACCGTGAAAGGTGCATATTTTGCGACATCGTGGTGCAGGAAACAAAGAATCGAAAAAGATTGATAAGCGAAAACAATTCATTTATTTGTGTTTGTCCGTTTGCTCCGAGATTTCCTTTTGAAACATGGATATTACCAAGGAATCATGTTTCCAATTTTGAAGATGCAACAAAAGAAGAATTAAATGATCTTGCATCAATTCTAAAGGACTGTCTACTGAGATTAAAGAAAGCACTTAACACACCACCGTATAATTATATAATTCATACAACTCCAATAACTCTCAAAGGTATTGAATTTTACCATTACCATTTGGAAATTATTCCAGTTCTTACTCATATTGCAGGTTTTGAATGGGGGACAGGCTTTTATATTAATCCCACATGCCCTGAAGAATCTGCATCCTACCTTAGAAATATAATATAAAGAAGTGTTAGAAGGCTTAAAAAGGCGAAAAATAAAGACGGGGAGACAAGGAGATGGGGAGACAAGGAGACAAGATGAGCGGGAGAGCTCTGAGCCTTGTACCAGCCTTTTAAATTTAAACTATGAAGGTTGCATTTGTAGCATCTGAGGCAATACCATATAAAAAGACCGGGGGACTTGCTGATGTCGTTGGCACTCTACCTGTTCACTTGAACAAACTTGGTATTAAAACATCACTTTTTTTACCAAGGTACAAAGGGATTAAAGGTTCTTTTGTTCAAGATGTTCAAATTGAGATGAAAGAGAAATATATTGTCAAGGTATATGCCGAGGGAGATGTTTATTTTATTGATTATCCTGAATTTTTTAAACGCGATGGTCTCTATGGTACAGAAAAGGGCGATTATCCTGATAATTGCGAAAGATTTACATTATTCTGCAAGGCAGTTACTCAACTAATAAAAAGAGATGGTTATGATATTGTACATTGTCATGACTGGCAAACTGGATTGATTCCTCTGTATATGAAATTAAAGAATATGGATACAAAACGTGTTTTTACTATTCACAACTTAGGCTATCAAGGTCGATTCCCCAGTTCGAAATTCCCGATTTTAGGATTGCCAAAAGAATATTTTAATCCTGAAGCAATAGAGTTTTATGGCGATATAAATTTTCTGAAGGCTGGTATTTTATATAGTAATATTGTGACTACTGTGTCTGGGAATTACGCAAAAGAGATTCAAACGCCAGAGTTAGGCTTTGGACTCGATGGAGTCTTGAGAAAGAGAAGCAATAACTTAATTGGGATTATTAATGGCATTGACTACAATCTATGGAATCCAAAAACCGATGATTTAATATATCACAAGTATAACGATTTCAATGGGAAACAGAAAAACAAGGCGTGTCTTACAGAAGAATGTAATATTGATGGTAGGAGACCACTGATTGGTATGGTATCTCGTATTGCTGACCAGAAGGGATTTGATATAATTATTAAGGCATTCGACGACATTATTGATATGGGTTTCAGTTTTATCCTGTTGGGCTTTGGTGATGAGCATTATCATAATAAGTTAAAAACTTTTGAATCAATCTATCCGAATAAGATGTCAATAAATATTAAATTCGATAACAAATTAGCGCATCGTATTTACGCTGGCAGTGATTTTTTCCTTATGCCCTCACAGTATGAACCATGTGGACTTGGACAGTTAATAAGTCTAAAATATGGAACTGTACCGATTGTTCGCAAAACCGGTGGTCTTGCTGATACCATTACGGATTTTGATCCGGATACATTATCAGGAAACGGTTTTGTGTTTAAACAACATTCAAGCACGGATTTACTCAAGGCTTTATCTAAAAGCTATGAAATTTATTGTAATGAAGATGCTTTCAAGATATTATCAGAAAAATGTATGGATTGCAATTTCTCGTGGGAGGAATCAGCCAAAAAATATAAGCAGTTGTACGAATCATTATGAGTCTTGACAACATATTATTTTTTAATAAAATTGACTGCTTATAAAGGAGGCATATGATAGGGAAATGGCAGTGTACTATCTGTGGTTATATTTATGACCCGGATTTTGGTGATCCTGATAATGGTATACTTTCCGGGACTTCTTATGAAGAGTTACCAGAAGATTGGGTTTGCCCGGTGTGCGGTGCACAAATGGATCAATTTAATCCCTATACTGAAGAAGAATATTGATTCGTGCTGATAGGATTAAACCATTTATAGGTAAGAGGACGTCTTATTATAATGAATGGCGATGAAGACTCTATTTTGGTTAGGGACTTTAAAAATGGTAATGAAAAAGCATTTGACCGTCTGTTCGAGAAATACCAGATATCTTTATATTCGATATGTTACAGATTTACAAGGAATGAATCTGACGCTCGTGAACTCACTCAGGATGTCTTTCTTAAGATTTATAATAATCTTAAGAAATTTAATGAAAAATCAAAGTTTTTTACATGGGTATATCGGATTACAGTCAATACCTGTATTTCCTTTAAACGTAAGCAAAAACAGCCGGAATTGAATAATGAGTCTCCCACACAATCAATATCTTTGGGTGATAAGGTCAGGATGAAGATTGCAATTGATGACGCATTACTTAAGTTGCCAGAAAGGCAAAGAATGTCTTTTATCCTTCACCATTATGAAGGATATACATTCGATGAAATAGGTAGGATTATGAACATTACCACAGGAGCAGCCAAGGCAAATCATCATCATGCAATCAGGAAACTTAGAGTTTTTTTGAAAGGCTGGACATGAATATTTGCACAGAATTTAACAAAAAAATTATCGATTACATTGAAAACCAGTTGACTGAGTATGAACATAAGAAGTTTAAAGAACATTTACAGCGCTGTAAGCAATGTCAGGGTGAGTATAATAGGGTAAAGAAATTGTATGAAATTCTGGATAAGGATGCAGTAATACTGCCGGAACAGGAATTCTTTGAAAATTTAAAAATCAGAGTAAGACAAAAAACCTGGGTACCGCGAAAATCTTATATAAAAAGAATTCTTAAAATACTCGTGCCGGTTTTTGCTGCTGTCATAATTTTTGTACTTCTTAATAAACCAGATAAAACAGTAGAGATGAGGGTACCGATTGCGGCATTACTTGAGGATAAAGAAATTGCCAGTCTTGGTTTGAAAGGTGTTATTAATGAAGAGTTGGTAAGTGAACTGTCTGTTGTTGAACAATATTTATCATTTGATGTGGATGAAACTATTGACAAATTAACTAAAGAAGAACAGGCAGAATTTATTAAAAATTTATATGAGAAATATAATATTGATACCTAATTTGTGTAAAATGGAGGAAACATGAAAAAATTGGTTATTTTATTAGGGTTAATTGCTATATCTTCTTCACAACCATTTAATAATGAGGATCCAAGAGCAATTATTGAGAAGGTAAGGATTTACCGTCTTACTCAGGAATTGGATCTCACAACAGAACAAGCTATGGAATTTTTTCCCAAGTTGAATGAATTGCAGAAGATTGAAAAGGCATTTAGACAAAAAAAGATCCAAATATTATTTGAATTGAGAAATTTACTTAAAAACGATGCTGATGATAAAGAGATTCTTAAAGTTGTTTCAAAATATGAGGATATTCAAAGAAAAAAGATTGAGGATCAGATTGAAAAGATAAAAGAAATGTGGAAAATTCTTACACCAGTGCAAAGGGCAAAATTTCTAATATTTCAAGAAGAATTTGATGATGAAATAAGAAAAATGATACGGCAGGTGAAAAAACACCGACAAATTAAACCGTAATTTACACGC
>SOIY01000052.1 GCA_004376785.1 Candidatus Stahliibacteriota bacterium
GTTCCGGATTTACAGTTTGATTTGATTAGATGAACGCCCGGATTTATAATGCAGTTTTTTCCGATACTAATATTAGAATCTATACTGGCTTTTTTCCCAATCAGAGTGATGCCACTATATAATTGGTTGGGGAAAGTTTTGTTTGATGTGGATTTTCCGTGGCCGATAATAACCGAACTGCCAATAGCAACAGATTTATCAATTATGCATTTGTTGATGATTGCATTGGAGTCAATGGTTGTGTCATGAAATACTACAGAGTCAGAGACTACTGTATTTTTGCGAATTCTTACTCCAGGCGACAGAATGGAATTCTGCACCTGTCCTTCAATTATACAGCCACGTGCGATAAGTGAATTGGAAACTCTGGAACTTCGACTAAAATATGCTGAGGGCCTATCACCAATTTTGCCTTTAACAAAATGATTTGTTTTTATTTGCCAATCTTTTATTCTGAGTCCTGATTCTTTTCTTAAAATATCCATATTTGCATTCCAGTAGGCATCGACAGTGCCTACATCGCGCCAGTAACCGCTGAAATTAAAACCAAACACTCGGTTTTTATTAAATATCACAGGGATGACATCTTTTGCAAAATCTACACCACCTTTTTGGGCAACCCGATTTAATACGCGCGTAAGAAGATCTTTATTAAAAATATATATTCCCATTGAAGCCAGATTTGATTTGGGGTCTTTTGGTTTTTCTGTCCATTTTTGAATCTTGCCGTGCTTGCTGATTTCAGCAATTCCAAAATGGTGTGCGTCTTTTATTGGCACTTGTATCAAACATATTGTTGCTTCAGCCTTTTTTCTGATATGATATGATATCAGTTCATTATAATTCATATTATATATATGGTCACCCGAGACAACTAAAACCAGTTCAGGAGAAAAATCTTCGATGAATCCGAGATTTTGATATACAGCATCTGAAGTCCCCTTATACCAGTCAGAAATTTCTTCTCCTGTTTTTGGTGGTAGTATTTCGACATGTCTTGTTCTGCCGAATAAATCCCATGGCCTACCACTATTAATATGTTCCATTAAAGAAAGTGGTTTGTATTGTGTAAGAACACCTACAACATCAATATTAGAATTGGCAATGTTACTTATCGTGAAATCAATAATACGATATATCGCTCCAAATGGAATCGCGGGTTTTGCACGTTGACGAGCAAGGATGTTTAGTCTTGATCCTACACCACCAGCCAGAAGCATCGCAATGATGTTTTTGTTCATCGTCTTGTGCTCCCTGGTTTGATTTCCTGATCAATAATGCGTGCAGATGGATAGATGACTGTGTTGGCTCCTATTATAATGTTATCGGGGATAGTTGATTTTCTTCCCAAGATTGTAATACCAGAACTCAACAGATTGCCAAATTCATCTGACGGAATTTTTTCACCCGGGCCCCCAATTACAGCATTTTTGCCTATGTGCGAATCTTTATCACAGATAACCCTGTTTAATTTTGCATTACGTTCTATTGTTGTGTCATGAAAAATTATTGAATCAACCACCTCTGCACCACATTCAACTTCAACCCCGGGTGATAGTAATGAATTCTTAACTTTTCCTTGAATAATGCACCCTTCACTAATCACTGAATCTGAAACCTTTCCATTTATAAATGTTGGCATACGATCTCCATGAACACATCTCTCAAATAAGTTTGTTCTTATTTGCCATGCGTCTAAGTCTATTTTCCCTTTTAGAAAATCCATATTCGTGTTAAAATACGAATCTACAGTACGAGCATATGCCCAGTAGTCCTTAAATTTGAACGCGAAAATTCTGCTATCAGATATAATTTTCGGGATGATGTCTCTACCAAATTCATGTGATGGCGCACTGGTATTTTTTTTAAGAATATCAATTAAAAACTCTTTTTTAAAGATGTACAGTGTCATAGAAACTAAATCTGATGGTGGTGATGTTGGCTTTTCTGAATACCTTTTTAGTCTTCCTTTTTGATCGACTATACCGTATCCAAATCTTGTACTTTTTCTTTTAAATTTTGTAAAACAGATTGTAGCATCAGCACGTTTTTCTATATGATATTGAATGAATGGTTTGTAATTCATTCGATAAATATGATCCGCTGATGCAATTAAGATGTGGTCTGTATTAAATTCTTCAATATAAGAGATGTTTTGAAAGACGGCATCAGCAGTTCCTTTATACCAGTCTGATCCTTTTAAACCACGATAGGGTGGTAATATGCGAATTCCCCTTTTTCTTCCAATAAAATCCCAGTGCTCACCTGTTCCAATATGGCGGACCAAGCTGTGAGGTCGGTATTGTGATAGAATTCCAACATTCTCTATGCCAGAATGCATTAGATTACTCAGTACAAAATCGATAATGCGGTATATGCCAAAAATTGGCAACGCAGATTTTGCTCTTCTCTCAGTTAAACAGAGGAGCTCATCGACCCTACCGCCGGCGAGGACAAGGGCTAATACTTCATTCATAGAACATTATAGAAAATTAAGGAGGTCTGTCAATATGTACTCATCATACTACATTTGTGAAAATCCTAAA
>SOIY01000256.1 GCA_004376785.1 Candidatus Stahliibacteriota bacterium
TGTAATCATCATCCATCTTGACAACACCGAAAATTTAAATATAATACACCAATTAATAAGGAGGTAAAATGGCATATAAGATTACTGATGAATGTACAGCTTGCGGACTTTGTGAACCTGAATGTCCGGTTCAGGCAATTACTGAAGGTGATCCAATTTATATAATCGATTTTAATAAATGTATTGAATGTGAAGGGCATTTTGATGAAGCTCAATGTGCTGAAGTTTGTCCGGTAGACGCAGCAGTTGCTGATCCAGATCACCCGAAGAAGTAAGAGACAAGAAGTAAGATGTAAGAAGCAAGAAGTGGTAAGAGCATTCCCTGCGAATAAAATATGGCGGTCGGATAAATCCTGCCGCCATATTCTTTGTATAGAAAACACAAATATATGAAAGATTGGCTGTTGGTTTGCGGCGGTATTACGGGGAAGTCAAGGTAAATTTTGTTTCTGAGTAGGCACCGTCTGTATCAGTGGCACGTACCATAATTTCGAATGTAGTAACTTGACCGGCACTACCATAAATTATACCTCGTTCCTGGTCAATCTGTATTCCATCAGGCGCATCAAGGAGCTCAAAATTTAAAGGGTCACCATCTGGGTCAATGATCGGTAATCGGTAGTAGATGCTATCAGGTGGGCATTTTATAGAGTCTATTTCAGTTTTGAAAACAGGTGGGGCATTGGCAATAAGCAATTTAAATATAAAGGGCTCAGATCTGAACTCACCATCATCAGCAAAAGCAGAACAAGTAATTACATCGTTTTTCCTCAGGTTAAATTTTTTGAGATTGAGAACATTCGATGTGTCAGGAATGATTTCATCTTTTATCATCCAGTGTATAATCAAAGTTATTGAATCTTTATCTGGGTCTTCAACCATTGCGGTTACAACAACTTGTGGAGTTGTAACGAATAGTGATTCAGGCGCAATTTGTAATGAAAGGATTTTTGGTGGCAATCCTCCAATAATAATATCACTTGACCTCATTGGTTCACCCCAGTTTTTACCATCATACGGTGTAACTTCGGCAAAAACTCTATCGCCCTTGGCAATCTCTTCGGATGTAAAAGACATTCCTTCACCAATTTCGTTTCCATTTAAAAACCATTTTACCTTGTAGGTTATTGGATCACCATCTTTATCAAAGCTCAGAATGCGTGCAGTGATTTCAGATTGAATTGTAGGATTTAAAGGCTGTAATATGAGTTTATTTATTACTGGCGGAGTATTTGTGTCACCGTCATCCCTTTTTTCTTTCTTTTCCCCGCATTGACTGATAAATAAAATAAGTAATAATATAAAAAACACTTTTGCGAAAATTTTCAAATCTCACCTCCGTTGTGTAAATATAAGCAAAATAAAAACAATGTCAATACAATTGATCCGTTGAGATCCAAAACGATTTTCTAATTGCGTGCCAATTCCCATAGGGGTTAAAATTTGTCCTTAAGAAATATATGAATTTCATAATTTGATAAAAATATCGAGCAGTTCTCCATCTTTGGAAAAAATTCTATGTTCTCCTTTGTAAATAACCTCTGCTTTGCCATTATTATCAATACTCAAATCAATTTTGTTTTTTTTACAAGAAACACACATCGGGAATAAATAATTCCATTTTTTTTGGTTCTGTAAATCAATGGAATATATGTAATCCCACATTTTTGTATTATAAGGATTTCTGATATGTAAAATGAGATACCGCATATTTGATGAAAATTCATATTTTACAATTCTCTGGTATTCTCTCTCCTCGATAATTTCCTTTATCTTGTTGTCTTTAATTAATTTTAAGTCGGGGTTAATATTAAATTTATCTGTGGTAACCAAAATGACAATGTCATTATAGATATTGGTTAAATGAAACGATATTTTTCTGCCTGTTTCAGGAGTTTTTTCCCATAATTTTTCCTTATTAGTATCATAAAAATAGATTTTTGTAAAAAAACTGTCTTTTGATGGATAATACTTTTCTTCATAAATAAAAAAATACTTATTGTTTTCGGAAACCTTTGATTTTTTATTATATATAATTTCACCTAAATCAGTTTCCTGAATATTTTCAGTTAATAGCCAAATATCAACGATACTATCTCCTTTTACGAATTTCAATGTGTCGGCTTTTTGAAATACAAGCATGTTAAAAAAAAGCAGGTATTCAACCACTAATTTTCTGGTCATAGGTATAATTTTTTTCCAAAGGACCGCAGGCATGTTATAAAAAACCCCCAATAATATAATTGAGATAATTTTATGAGGTTTCAGGGTGAGGCCCTGAGTTTTTACTCAAGGCCTCACCCCACTAATTAGTCTTTCTTTTTAATTAAGCCGTCGCTGTCGTATTGATGCTCTTCTAAAACTTTAATCTTTAAAGGAACAATTTCACCTTCGATGTATTCAAAAGTAACTTCAGTTAAGCATGGAGCGATGAGGTCGTTATAGTTGATCGGTTCACCATCTGCGTTGGTCACAATAATAGATATCGGCTGTGCGGTATGTGCGGTATGTGCTTTATGATAAATCGGCAACCACATTTCTTCAAAATTTATTCTGTTGGTTTCGACTTCAAGGATAAGACCGGTCATGATATTTTCCTCACTAATATCTTCTTGCTGGGCAATTAATGGGAACGAAATCATTAATATTAGAAGTAATGTGCACTTTTTCATTTTTACCTCCTATCTTCCTTTCCAGATAATTACACCTGATTTTGGTAAACCGGGAATTCCTGTTTCTGGTGACACAATGCCACCACCTGCTTGAATAAAGACTTTTGTCTGGTCAGCACTAACATAAAGACTTGGTTCTGAAGGCATGCCCTGACCAAGATCAACAGACTTTGGATGATACGATGATGTTTCTTGAAGCTTAAGAAATGGTTTGACATAGGCAGTACCGGTTCGATAGAACAAGGCATAGAGATTACCATGACCACCATAAGAACAGATATCGCCGGTTGGAAGAAATGACGTGAATAGAACTGCTCCGCCAAAAACAAGTGAAGTGGTAAGATTTCTTTCACCCGGACCTTCCATTTTATGACACCAGCCGCCGATTACATTTACTGTGTCAATCAAAACATCAAATGTTGAAGTAGCGCCGTTACCATAATGAACAACTTGATTGACATCAACCTGGATGTCGGTAACGTCTAATAATCCGGCGACAGTAGTGGCACGGGTAGTATCTTCGCGAATCCCAATATAATATTGAGTCGTATAGTCGCCTTCATCAATCTCTGAGAAAAATCTACCACTGCCAAAATAAACCCAAAGGTGATTATAATCATCTGTTGCAATACTTCCTTCACTTGTTATTGGTCGTTGCATGTCAAATACCATACTTGTATCCCAGGTGTTTGGATCAGTATCATCATTGGTTAAAATCCGGTAGATCTTACCACCCCAGTTACCAGGTAGAGTATTGTCCTCGTGACAAGTGCCTAAATAGATACGGTCAACAGTATAATCCATACCCCAATCAGCGCCAAATATATTTGTGATAAATGATTTATCATCAGGCAGAATCCACTTTTTAAGTAAGGTTCCATCTTTTAGATCTAATACAAAGATTCGTGCACGCTGCACAGATTCACCACCACAGGTGCTGGGTCCAGAACCGAATACTAAAAACCATGAAGAATCTACTTTTGCTACTGTAGAATAGCAAACAGTCAAACCAACATCAGGGGCAGTAAATTCCCACATTGGTACAGGATTTAATGGGTCGGTTATATCGATTGCGAAATACGAAGAGTAACACGTATCAACATCATTTACAATCATTCGTCCTCCGAGTTTCATTCCGCCAATCAGGATTGTTCCCCAACCATTAGGATGAGTAGCATCATTGACAAAGATTTGGACGTCTGTTACATAGGTAGTAAGGTCATTATAATAGACATGGCAATATATAGGATCTTTGAGCCATTTTAAATGGGGCAATAGGTTATACGGAATGTACGACCATAATTCCTCGCCTAAGTCATAACCTGCTGGGTCGAGTTTCATTGGAATCATTGGGTCATCTCCCAGCTCAACCGATACGCCACCGTTAAAACAGTGTAACATACCATCATTTGCTCCAACGTATATTGTTTGTCTTCGGTCTTTGTACTGATCATAATAATCAATATAAGATTGGTCACCATAGATAAAGTCGTAGCGCTCGATTGCGCTTTGAACTGCTACTGCGCCTGAGCTGATTATATCACCAAGTTTCCAGACTTTAGAATCCGCAGTCCGGGTTCTTAGATCAGAAAAATCAGTTCCACGTACGTACTGGATAATCGTATCTGCTTCTTCATCAGTAGCAACACCGAGGTATGGTCTGAGTAATATATTATTCGACGGAACAAAGTCTTTTATCTCACCGGGATCGACAACTCCATCTTGATCTGCGTCGATAAAGGTAAAGATTGTACGTGCACCAGGGGGATTGTTCCAGAGCACTTTTCCAGCGTCCCAGACAGGCTTAAGATTTTCAATCGGTACCTCTTCTACAAAGACAAATTCAGAATCCACACCATTACCATTAACATCCTGTAATCGGGTTATCATCACATTTTGTTCTTGCTTACTCCATTGCATATTTACAACATAATCATTTTGTAGATGTAAATGAGCGTCAGCTTGATTATCTTCCCTTAACCAGCCATATTTATCGAGCCAGAGACTCTGACAGGTTCCGATCCAATCCAGGTCTTCTCCAGTTGGAAAATTTCTTTTTGGATAGAACTGGGCTTGAACAGTTATACCACCAGCCCTACTCCCTGTCGTAACAACCGATACTCCACTTGATGAAGAAACCTTTGCCATAATATCTTGAATGATCTTTAGAATCGCCAGCTCAAGCAAGTGGCCATCTTCTGCCTCAAAATAATTATCAGGAACTCCATCGCCATCTTTATCATATTCTTCTAGCTGTGGAATATGGTCGTCGTTTTGGTCATCAAAACCACCGTCCTTTGCAATCTCTTTAAAAAGGTCGGAACCTGCTCCAAAGCAGAATATACTGTAGAACTCGACATTCTGCATATCATCTAAATCAGGTCTTAGATCAGTAATATGTCCATAATAAGCATAATCATCAGCAGGATGATACCTGCCATAATCTCCAGGATGATTATCATTGTCATAATCATACAGGGGTCGGGCAAACGGTCCATTCGGCAGTAATGCATAATTGTTCACTACTGGCCAATCTGAATTTGATTCACCGTCTCCTAACATAATAACAAAACTCTTTCGGCACCACACAGGTTCTAAGCCTGCACCTGTTCCACTGTAGTATGGATCCTTAAAATGTCCTCTACCGTGGCAATTATATGCTCCATATCTGGGGTCGACATAACTGAAATTACAGATCGCATCAAATACTGCCATTGCTACTGGTGTATTACCACTCGGTGTTGTTGAGTTTAAATCGGTTATAAAAGTTTCGAAATTGGGTGTACCGTCACTTTGATAAAACTCACGGCTAAATTCAAAAATACCGGTGCTGAAGAACTGAAGAGCAACCCTGGGTGCCTCTTCATCGAAATTGTCATCCAGGTTTTTATCGCATATCTGGCGTATTACCCCACCTGAATGAGGATTATTCGGATCAGTTTCTATATTACAGTTAAAAGTACCGGTAGGAATCGGATGGGGCAGAACAGCTGTATCCGGAGCATTTACTGTACCAGTATAAGTTGAAATTCTAATTCTACTCAGGGAAGGTTTTGTAAACGTGTATTTGTAGATTGTTCCGCCTACATTAATGACAAGCCTACATCTCAATCCCCAAAAGGATCCGCTACCTTCGGCATTAAGTGTATGTTTTGGATATTGACTGGCTGGCCTACCTTTGCCACCGACCAGAACCTTTCTGACAATATCAATCCGGCTCATAACAGCCCAGTTCATTATATTGCCTGGGAATGGTCCAGGTCTACCACCGCCAGGGTTACGGTAGAACTTGGTCTGATACCAATAATCATGGTCAGGTTCAAAATATCCATAATACGTGCGGTTCGGGTCATAGCGACCATTATTAATAGAATAGGCAGCACGCCATCTCATACTACCTGTCATGTCAATACAAAAATTAATATTTGGCTTGACCGCGGTCACAACATAAGGTGGTGTACAACAATATGTTTCCATGGTCTGGGCAAAACATGTGCCCATAATGATTATTAAAGTAATTATTACTTTATTCATCTTACACTCCTATTCTGATATTATTGTATAACGCTGCAAAACTTCAAGTGCAACCTGTTCACCAGCACGTCCTACTGATTGTACTTTTATATAATAAGTTCGATAACTACCATGCGAGGGAGTTGAACCAGGGCCTGAGATTGCGCGCGCAAACTTCTGTGCCATGCCGGATAATGTAATTGCACCAGATGAGGTTCTTTCAACATCAAGGTTGACTGTATATTTTCCAACTTGGAATACTTCTGAAGTATCTATAATATCAAATGCCATATTCAGATAACCTGCCCGTGCCTTTCCAATTTCAAGCGATGCGACAGCAGATTCATAAGCAGTTTCATAACGAGTTTGTCCTGCAGTGATGTTGATCCCTTTTGTTATGAGATAGATTGATAATGAACCGATGATGAGGATTAATATCATTGTACCCAGTGCAATAAGCAGGGCTATTCCTTTTTTGGAAGAATTGAAGTTAGGAAGCTTTGAAGTTACGAGGTTGGGAAAGAAATTTTTCTCATAACTTCTTAACCTCTCAGCTTCTGATTTTCTATTCTTTTTCATCATATCCTCCTATGGCTGTAAATTTGGCGGTGAGATGACTCCGGTAAATATTGCTCGTTTCTTTCTTTTATCAGCAGCAGTTAAGACATATACGTGGTCTTCAATATATATTGAGTCCCGAGGGTATGTATATCCACCCATTGGTCTTGAGGTTACAACCAATGTATATCTGATCCCCCATTTTCTTTCAAGTGTTGCAAATTGTGGAATATTATCTGTCCAGGTTTCAATCACACCGTCACCATCATTATCAATCCCATAGGAAAATTGCAGTTCTTCAACATTATCAAGAAGAGTATCACTTCCTCTGACTAATTTATTGTTACTTACGCTGATTGTAATCCCGGGACTGTAAATTTTTGAATGCTTACCAATCACAACCAATCCAGCAATGGCATCTACCGGTTTATCGAGTGTAAGACGCGAAGCAGTTACAGGATTTCCCCAGTTGTCATAAAATGTAAAGGTATCAACACTCGATATAACGCAATCTCCAGGTGGTTTTAATGTTGTGCGATTAATCTCAAGAACAATTATTGTGTCACCTGCTTCAAAGTTAAATAGAGTATCTGTCCAGCTGCGTACTTTAATAATAGTTGAGTTCGCTTCCTCAAGAAGCCATGACCATTTTATTCTTCCAGATTCAAACCCAAGTCCAACAGCTTTGAGACTTATAGCATCTGTTCCTGCTAAACCGCCATTTAGGGAAGTCACTGCACTATCCACTTTTGGAAAAGCCAGGCCAGCTGATACAAAATCCCATTTTAATAGAGTTAATGCGACCTGGGCATCGGTTTGTAATATCGAAGTCTTTTGCACCTGTGTTGACTTGACAGTTTGAAGATTAAGGATCGTAAATATTGCGCCAAGAGTGAAAGTAAGAATAACGAGGGAAACCAGGACTTCGATCAAGGTCATACCCTTTTTTGAAGTAAAAAGTGAAAAGTTAAAAGTAGAATTTAGTTCAGGATTTTTGCTCATTATTCCTCCTTTACATCCTTTTTATCAAATCTGTGCTGATTGTGTTCTTATTGTTTGGACCCCACAGAATATGAATTCTGACGGTTTTAATGTCTGTCTCTGGTATGTTATCAGCCACATTCCATATTGATAAATAACTGTACATAGCTGTTGTGTCAGTGATTGTCTGATAATGATCTGCATTACTAGTATCAATGTCGTCCAGATTATTAGTTCCATCAGTATCAAATAACCATGCGTCATTGCTCGGTAAATTATGTAAATCTTCAAATACGCGCGACATGACAACACGGGCATACATTCGTTGATTTACAACAGTATTTACCCTTAAACCCATAACTGTCATTTGACTTACAGCGAGAATGCCAATTGATAAAATAGTTATTGAGACAAGAATTTCAACCAAGGTAAAACCATTTTGGGAAGTGAAAAGTGAAT
>SOIY01000020.1 GCA_004376785.1 Candidatus Stahliibacteriota bacterium
TTGGTATTTATCCGGCGCGTCGTGCCGCCTCACTCAATCCAATTGAGGCATTGAGATACGAGTAATAGTATAAATACCTAAAAGTCCTAAATACCTAAATACCTAAATTTAAGGATACTAGGGGAACAAAGGATCAGGGCGTTATTTACCTTAATCGTTGTATAGTATTTCTTGTTTTGACTGAGACTTAAGCATCTTGACATAAATTAATTATCGATTATAATTAAATAAAATGAAGGAAATTTATATTGATGACCTGACAGGTTGCTATAATCGTCGGTTTTTGTATTACTGGATTGAAAACGAAATTAAAAGAGCAACCCGTTTTGGGACAAAATTTACATTAATACTTCTTGATATGGATGATTTTCGTGATATTAATAATAATTTCGGACATTCGGAAGGTGATAAGGTTTTAATAGAATTCAGTTCATTTTTACAAACTAATATTAGAGAGGTTGACAATTTAGTTCGCTATGGCGGCGATGAGTTCCTAATCCTTATGCCGAATACTGATGAAAAAGGAGCGATTGAGTTAGCCCAGAGAATTCTCAACAACTTAAATGAGATAAAGATATTAGGTTATCAAATTTGTTGCAGTATTGGATTCTCTGTTTTCCCTGACGATGGAACAATAGCTGAAACATTGATCAACCAGGCAGATAGTTTAATGTATCAGGCAAAAAAACAAGGTAAGAGCAGAATAGGATTGAAACAGGAAATTGTTAAAAAACTACAAATTCCATCGCCAATAACTATTGGTCGAGATGATGAATCTAACTGGTGTCTTGGTCAATTAAAGAATTATAATACTATCTTCATCGCTGGTGAAGCTGGTATTGGAAAGACAAGACTTGCCTTTGAGATTAAAGAACGGCTCAAAACTCCAATTCTTTTAAAAGGTAATGCATATGCAGCACTATCATCAGTTCCTTATCATCCTTTTAAAAATATGTTTAACGAGCTAATCAATAAAGATTTTGATCTTATTGAACGTGTTTTTAAACAAATGCCGGAAATTTATCAATCAGAGATAAGAAAAATTCTACCTGCAGAACATATGGTGAGAATACCACAGACTGAAGGTTTAGATAAATATAGATTATATAATTCCGTGAGTGAATTTATGAGCAAAATATCTGAAATATTTTCACCAGATGTAACTATATTGTTAATAGATGATCTCCACTGGGCGGACCGGCCAAGTTGTGAACTCTTCGATTTTCTTATTAGAAGCATTAAGGATAACATCAGAATTTTGGGGACATATCGAGTTGAGGAGATTAAGGATTCTCCCCTTTCTGATTTTTGGGGAATTTGGGCAAGAGAAAAACTTTATACACAATTAACATTGTTGCCTTTAAACAAAACACAGTCCAACCAACTTCTTGAAAAAATTATGGGTACAATTCCATCCTCAGCTGCCAATTTTATTTATCATGAGAGTGGTGGTAACCCATTTTATCTAGAAGAAATACTAAGGGAGTTGGAAAGGCAACAAAAAATTTATTGGAATGGAAGGGAATGGGTATTTGCAAAGAGTCTTAATGTAATGATTCCCAGATCAATAGAAGAAACAATAAAGAGGAAATTAAAGTTTCTTGAACCTGAAATAAAAAAATATTTAGAAATTGGGGCTGTCTTTGGACAGGAATTTAATGCCGCAACTATTGCCACGGCAAGCAAAAGGAATGTTGGACAAATTCTTGATGCGATTGATGAGCTTTGCAGATTAGGCTTTATTAAAGAGAACACACCAGACAATTTTTTCTTTTCTGAGGATGTTGTTCTACAGATAGTGTATAAAAATATATTAAAGGGCGATTTGATACAATATCATAAGGGTATGGGTGAGACAATTGAAATTATGTACAGAGATGTATTGCCAAATTATTTTGAACAGCTGGCAACGCACTTTACCATTGCAAATGATTCTTTAAAAGCACTATATTATTCAAAAAAAGCAGCTTTAAAAGCAAAGGATAACTATGCCCACACAATAGCATTAAAATTTTTTGAGAATGCTTTGAAATATGAAGATGATATTGAAGAAATCTTTAAAATAAAATTCTCCCTGGCAGAAATTTATTTTCTGATCGGTGATTATAAGAAAGCACGACAACAGTTAAACACCTGTTTGAAAATAAATCCTAATTCATACAAAGTCTGTGAAAAACTCGGTAATGTATATGAAAATATGGGTGATTATAAAAATAGTTTAAAATATTATCAAACTGGTTTAAAAATGACACAAGGGACAGAGGCAAGTTATACATTCAGGACAGCTTTATCCTGGCTGTATGCACGTTTAGGGCAGTACTCGCGTGCTAAAAAAGAATGTGAAAATATGTTGAAGAAGAAAAGACAGATGAGCAGACAAGCCATTGGTGATACATATGTTGTCCTTGGTATATTACATTTGCAGCTGGGTAAGTTTAAAAAAGCAGAGTCATATTTTAAAAAGGGTTTAAAAATAAGGGAAACAATCGGTGATAAAAAACGCATTGCTGCGTGTTACCTTGATCTCGGCTTAAATTACCACCAAAAATTTAAATTTAAATTAGGTGAGAAATTTTACAATAAGGCGCTAAATATCTATGAAAAAATAGGCTATCAAGACGGTATTCTTACCACTTTTAATAATATTGGCGCACTGTATGCTAGTTATGATTTTCCAAAGGCGGAAGAATATTATCTTTTAGCACTTAAACAGGCAAAATTGATTGGAGCTAAGGAAAATATTGTATTTTTGTGCAAAAATCTTGGTGAAATTAATTATAACCGGATGATGGATGACCAGGCATTTATGAATTACAAACAAGCGATGAAATATTCAAGGCAACTAAATTTCCACGAAGGCATAATATTTAGTAATCTCGGCCTAAGTGAGTTTTATCGCGAAAAAGGAAAAATCAAAAAAGGTAAATCTTATTTAGAAAGGGCTTTACGAGTAGCAGGAAAGATAAATCTGAGATATCCAAACATAGATTGTTTAATGGAGGAAATCGAATATCTTTTGGTTTTAAGGAAATTGAAAAAAGCTGACATTTTATCGAAGAAACTGCTTTCACAATTAAGAATGGAACGCGATGTTGAGTATAAGATTTACAGCCTGATACATCGTGCCAAGGTACTCGTGGAATTAAAGAAATATACTAAAGCTCATTTTTACTACAACAAGGCATACAATTACATTAAGTCATTGTCTCGCAACAAGATTTCGGGTGAAATATATTTTCTAAGAGGGGTTGTCTACAAAAAAGAAAAGAGATTCAAAGATGCTCTAAAACTATTTTTGGAAGCAAACCGAATATTTAAGGCGATAGGTCATTTACGCTATCTAAGTAAGATTGAACAAGAGATGGAAGAGATTAGTACATAGTAAATCACCCCCACCTTTATCCTCCCCCTCAAAGAGGGGGAGGAAGGAAGGGGTGTAATAAATAAGTATTATTTACCAGCTTAGTATCTTGAATTCGATTCTTCGGTTAGTATCCCTACCTGATTTAGTTCGGTTATCAGCGATGGGGTGTGTTTCACCATAACCAACAGAAACCAATCGTGACGGGTCGATATTGTGATATCTTATCATGTAATCTCTAACTGCATTTGCCCTCTGATTAGAAAGTTTCTGGTTATAAGTGTCAGAACCAATACTATCTGTATGTCCACTGATCTCAACCCTCATCTTTGGTTTTGCCTTCAGTACTTTAGAAGCATCATCCAATACTGCATATGATTCAGGTTTGATCACTGCTGAGTTGAAATCGAAATAGATTCCTTTAAGAATAATTTTTTCACCAACCTTAGGTATCGGTCGTAATTTGAAATTGTGAATCTTTGTCTCGTCTTTCGCGAGCACAACTGGTGCATATTCAGGAATATAGTCTTGGGCATTGACTTTTACAGAATAAGTACCGGCTGGTACAGTGACCTTATATATACCTGTAGTTGCATTAGTTGTAATTATCGGAATATGCGTTTCCACAAAGGCAATCTCGGCAAGTAATGCCTTTCCTGTTTCAGCATCTGAGACCATACCAGTAAGCGTTGCCTGTTCACCACTTAGGGTTAGAGCAATATCAACTACTTTAGTTTCATCCTCTTTTATGGTTACAATTTCTTCGCTAAACTGATAGTCTGTTGCCTCAACATGGAGTCTGTAGGTGCCGGGTTCTAAACGCACATTGTACATACCTGTAGTGTCAGAATTGATTGCGGGAAGTTCAGTCTGAGGGAATGTTATTTCAGCAACAATTGGGGCTTTTGTTTTAATGTCGTAAATCTTTCCAATGATTTTTGCAACAGGCTTTTTATTCAAGTCAAAGTCTAATACAACTTGATCACCTTCCTTAAGCACAATACCTTTATCTTTCCAGCGATAATCTGGTGATTCAGCGTGTATACGATAACTTCCTGGTGTAAGTGTGACTTTATAAGCACCAATTTCTGATGCCTTGATAGCTTCTTTATCTGAACCAGGGAAAGTAAGAATCGCAGCAATAGGTTCTTTAGTCTTGGCATCGTATACCCTTCCTGTAACTATGGGCATGCGAGCTTCCTTAGCTAAATCTGTGCCTACTGAGAAGTTAATAAAAGCCTTCCACCAAAGATCTTGATCTGTTGGATTTACAATACCTATTTCACAACCCAGATCAAAACTAACACTCTTTGAACCAAATCTTAATCCTGGTGTGACCCACAGTGATTCCTCTTCGGCTTCTGTATCGTACATACCATACGCTTCAAAAAGAATTCTTGCCGCCTCAGATGGTATCAATTGAATACCAATACCGTGTACAATATAATTCGGCCTTTGAATAAGGTCAGCAGGATCAACATATCCTGGGTCATTATCCTGTCCGGTTATCAAGTAACCTATATTTAAGTGAGTGGCAAAAGGTCCAAGTTTAAGATCGAATAGTCCTGTAAATTTATAATCTGGAGCATGTGGAATATGAGGTGGGATATTCGGGACTACACCGCAGATTGTGTCAGCATAAAAAGCACTGTCATTATGCCAGGCATTTGAGAAGAAATCCTTAGAAAGGCCTGGGCCAAAGTCAACACAGGCATCAAGCCCTATTGCATACAATGAAGACGTTGCCTCATTCATAATAAACGCGTGGCCCCACTTAGTACCGATCTCCAGGGTTTTAAACCCTATCGGTGGATAAGGGTCGCCTCGTTCCACAGGATAATCATTTGCCTCATACCATTTCATAAATGGGGCAGTATGAAATCTCATTTCCCAGAAATCTGTTATTGCATATGATAATCCAGTAGTTATTTGAAAGTAATGTATGCGGTCAGTTGTGGATTGTCCTTGAACCATAACATCGAAACTCTCAAACCTTTCTTCAGGCGCAAGATGGAATGAGAACATACCCATGTTGTGCGGCTGTGCATACTGCAGTTTAAACATACCGCGATTACCATAGATCGATATTTCCTGAGCAAAGCTCAGGATAGGCAATAAACATACAACAACAACTATTTTTTTCATACAACCTCCTTTAATATGCGGCCCCAACGGGAATCGAACCCGTGTCTCCACCTTGAAAGAGTGATGTCCTATCCTCTAGACGATGGGGCCCTGTGTGTCAGGATATATAAATTCCTGAATGATTCGTTATCAACAATCGCCTTGTTTATCAAAAAGTAATTCTCTAAATTGGTATTTGTCGCCAGAATCCGATTGCAAAGGTCTTCACCCATTGCCAATAGAAATTTTGCTGCAACCTTTGCATTTTCAGAAACAATATCCATAAAATCCTGTTTCCTTAATATTAAAAGACGACAGTCGGTCTGTGCCTTCACTGTTGCTGAACGTGGTTTATCTGTAAGCAGTGCCATTTCACCAAAAAAGGATGCCTCTTGCAATTCAGACAACAATAACACTACATCACCACGTGTTAAATACACTTCTACGCGCCCGGATTCAATAATATACATTTCATCGCCGATTGTTTCTTCTTTAATAATAATAGTACTCTCTGATATATTTTTCTTTTTCCATTTTACCAGCATCCAATCCACTTCCTGCGGAGTCAAGTATTTAAAAAGGCTGACCTTTGTCATATCTTTCATAATTCCATTCTATTCACATTTTATTATTTGTCAAGCAATATATACGAGAGTTCTGAAATTTTATTTCAGAACTCTCTCGATTACAGCGATTTCTGATTTTTATAGAAATCTCTGAGACTATAGCAGGATGAATTTTTTTATGACAAAGAGGTTGTTGGTTTCCAAACAACAGAAATAGACACCTTTCCCAACATACACTCCTTTATCATTATATCTTCTCCAGATAATTTGATTTTGAGATTCCCTGAAAGTTTTTACTATTCGACCCGATGTATCGAAAATTTTCAATGTGGTAGTTGAGGATAATATTCTGTTTTGTTGCATTTTAATATTGATAATAATCTTGTTCTGAGCAGGGTTCGGTACAACCGATAATACTCCGTCATTAATATTGTCACTTGAGTATTCTTGTACATAACTGGAAGTATCTTTAACACCAACGAAAACATCCTGATTGTCAAATCTTGTATCTGTCCAGATTGGATGGATATCATTGATTGATGATGCCGTGACTCCAATATATTCACCAATCAGCCCAGCCCTTCCAGTAAGTATTACAGGATGATTGATTTTTATTGGAAATTTATTCAGAGGCTGATTTGAGGTTGAGAATACCGAACCAGCAGTTGGATCTGACGATACAGTGGTAATTCTTTCATTGCTCGACCAGGAATTTCCGCCATCTGTAGAGGTTGTCATATACAAATCCATTAATAGATTTCCCGAATCAAGCCTGCGGTCCAGAAATACAACGATTATATTGCCATCCGGTGCCACAAAAAGCCAGGGATGAAACTGATCGCAACCATTATTTAGGGGATCATCATTGATTCTGATTTTTTGGCTCCAGGAATTTCCGCCATCTGTGGAGCAGGTAAAATATATATCAGTATCAGTATTTCCCGATGCATAATCCATATAAGCAACATAGATATTCCCATTATATGGTCCACCAGTAATGTCTACATCGATTGCCGGAAAAGAAAATACCATAATATCACCATAAATATATCCAGAAACAAAAGAGACATTCTGAATTGTGATATCAGTTCCAAAGGTCTCGCCTCCATCAGTTGAGCAGTCAAATCGAATCGCACCAGGTGAATATTGGACCCAGGCAACATAGACTTCACTATTTGGACCAACACAGGGCACTGGCCATTGCACACCGTTCATATCACTGATTGTAACCGGACCAACAAATGAATTACCTTCATCAGTAGACCGGCACATAAGAATCTGGGTACTATAAAATCTTGTCCAGACAACATAAAGATTATCAGTGTAAGGTCCGCCTGATCTATCGCATGCGATCAACTCTTTATCTTCGAATACTCCTGGCACACCATTGATTACTGTTACTGGATCACTCCAGGTTACACCACCATCAGTTGATTTATATACAAAAAGACCATTTGGTTCAGATGTTGAGTTGAATGACAAGATTACTGCATAGAAATTTCCAGCAGTATCAACAGTTATTCCAGGGTCACTGTCCCAGATATACTCAGGTTCAACAAATAGGTCTTGTCCCCACGTCAAGCCACCATCAAAAGAGTATGCATAAGCAACCTGGCGATAGCCCACTCTGAAATCCCGCCACACCGCTACTAAATTTGTTGTGTCATTAGGATTCATTACAATCTGTTCTTCGTTCTGGACCTCTGTGGTTGTGTCATTGTTTATTTTAATATTCAAGTATGCTGAATCACGCTGCCATGGTATTGCAAAAAGGTGATTGGGCAGGGTGATTATAATAATAAAAATCACATGTAAAATGATGTTTCTCATAATTCCTCCAATGTTAGTATAACAAGTATATAAATATTGTCAATAAAATTATATGAGAGCTCTGAGAAAGTATTCATCGCGTTTAAGATTATGGTGATAACAGAAAGATTGCAGAGATTTCTGGTCTTTTTCAGAAATCTCTATATGGCTGGATATTATAAAAATACAGGTAGTCCTTTAAGTCTACGTTATTTTATGTTCTTTATTTTTTCTTCTGCATAATGAACCATTTTTCTTAATTCATCAGGGATTTCTTGATTTTTCATTCTATTCTCTCTCAATTGATCTAAGATTTGAAGAGTTGTTTTATCATTACTAATTTCTTTGGAAAGTTCGTTTTTTATCTACTCAATTTCCTGTGCTTTTTCTAAGATAAAGTCCATCTGGCTCTTTGAAAGTTCAAGACCATTAATAAGATTTAGTATCTGAATCTCCCTTTGTGTTCTTGTAATATTATCAATTAAATCGGTCTGGTTGAATAACAGCAAAATCAATAATATCATGATTTCTCCTATTGATTTTGACGAGATATATGCTTATATAGTTTAATCATCATGAGGGTTTTGAATTTGAGTATTTGAATTTTGAGATTGTTTAGATTTTAGTGCTTAGAATTTAGGATTTGCCAAGCATTGCTTGGCTAATTTGCATCTTGATTTTTTTAAAAAGGCAGGTATAATTTAAGTGATGAAAAGACAATCGATATATAATAGTCTAAATAAATCGAAACCCGGTGTTTTAGCACTATTTGATCCAGACCGAATTCCGGTTAACAATATTAAAAAGCTGACAGAATTTGTCTGTGAGCAAGGAGTTGCTGGCATTCTTGTTGGCTCTTCACTTCTGGTCTCGCCACATTTTGACAAATTTGTGGCTACTGTTAAGAAGAACACAGATAAGCCAGTAATTCTCTTCCCGGGTGGTTCTCATCAAGTTAGCTCTTATGCTGATGCAATATTTTTCTTATCATTGTTAAGCGGAAGAAATTCAGAATTCCTTGTTGGCGAACAGGTCAAGGCAGTTTTTCTTATTAAAGAGTATGATTTAGAAGTAATCCCTGTAGGTTATATTCTTGTGGAATCTGGTAATTATACTGCGGTTGAATACATGTCAAATACAAAACCTATTCCTCGGTCTAAACCTGAAATTGCTGTGGCGCATGCCTTGACCGGAGAATATTTTGGGATGAAGTATATATATCTCGAGGCTGGAAGCGGTGCAGATAAATCCGTACCTGAAAATATGATTAAAAAAATTAAACAGACGATTTCTATACCTCTGGTTGTTGGCGGCGGTATTAGGGCTGAAAAAGATGCTCAGGAAATTATCGAGGCGGGAGCAGATTTTATAGTATTAGGGAGCATTATTGAAAAATCACAAGAGCAATTTAAAAAAATTATGAGGAGCATAAAATGAAGCTTTTAATTATCGGAGGTGGCGGTAGGGAACATGCCCTTGCTTGGAAATTAGACAAATCAAAGAAGGTTAAAAAGATTTATGTGGCGCCAGGAAATCCTGGTATTGCTCAGATCGGAACATGTGTAAACATTTTGGCAACAGATATTCAGGGCCTTGCCCGTTTTGCTGAAGAGAAAAAAATTGATTTGACTATTGTTGGACCCGAGATCCCTCTGGCACTTGGTATTGTTGATGAATTTACAAAAAGAGGACTGAAAATTTTTGGAACCAACAAGAAAGCGAGCCGTATTGAAGCAGATAAGGCTTTTGCTCGTGATTTTATGCTTCGTTTTGGAATACCAGCACCAAAATTTCAGGTTTATGAGACCGTGTCTGAGGCACTAAAATATACGAAAACTATAAATAAATATCCGACCGTAGTCAAGGCATCAGGACTCGCAGGTGGAAAAGGTGCGATTATTGTTAATACAAGGAAAGAGTATGAGAAAACAATTGATGAAATTCTGGTTCAGCATCGTCTTGGTGAGGCAGGTAAGAGGATTGTTGTTGAGGAGTTTCTTACTGGACAGGAGGCTTCGATATTTGTGCTTACTGATGGTGTAACGATTACTTATCTTCCTGCTTCTCAGGACCATAAAAGATTACACGATCGTAATCGTGGACCAAATACTGGTGGAATGGGGGCATATGCTCCTTATCCAACGAATCGACGCGTCAAAAATATTATTGAGCGGGTTATTATTCAACCTACAATTCTGTCTTTAAAAGACCAGGGAATAGACTATAAAGGAATTTTGTATGCAGGCATTATTCTCACTTCTTTAGGTCCAAAGGTTTTGGAGTTCAATTGTCGATTCGGAGATCCTGAGGCACAGGCAATCCTTCCTATTATTGAAAGTGATTTGCTCGAATCTCTTCTTGCTGTTGCTGATGGAAAACTTTCTGATGTCGAGATTAAAACGAAGAATCATTGGTCAATCTGTGTTGTGCTGGCATCAGGCGGTTATCCTTTTGATTATCGGGTTGGTGAGGAGATTCAATTCAAAGAAAGACTTTCATCAAAGACATTAGTTTTTCATGCTGGAACAAAAATGGATGATTCAAAGCTTGTTACATCATCGGGCAGAGTGTTGAGTGTTGTTACTACACATGAAAACTTAAAGATTGCAAAACAAAAGGCATATGAGGAAATAAAGAAGATTCATTTTAAGGGTATGTGTTACCGTAAAGATATTGGTAATTCAGGTATGAAAAAGATGAAGAGAAAGAGGCGACGATGAATCCAGCCCCTTATCAGAAGAAAAATTATGTCTGTATGTTAGGTATAGACATAACAATAGCATTACCAATGAATTTTGATGAGGTCTGGACCAAGAAAGGAGCGGGATGAAAGTCTGGATATTTATGGGAAGTAAATCAGATACAGAAATAATGGCAAGCGCTGAGGAAACTTTAAAGAATGCGTCTATTCCCTGTGAAACATTTATCCATTCTGCACACCGGCAACCAGAAAAAATCAGGGAATTGATCGAGAAAGCAAAGGATGAAGGCGTTGTGGCAATTATTGCTGGTGCAGGTCTTGCTGCTCATTTACCAGGATTTATTGCCTCAATGACTGATATTCCTGTTCTTGGTGTACCTTTACCTGCTTCAACTCTGGGCGGTATGGATTCCTTGCTTTCAATTGTTCAGATGCCTTCAGGCGTGCCTGTAGCAACATTTGGGATTGGAAAACACGGAGCAAAAAACGCTGCAATCTTTGCCAGCCGATTGTACCGACAATTACAGAATAAATAGCTGCTAATTTATTCTGAAACTCTTGCTCTGAATTATTAGTATTTTATGTTAATAGAAATTGAAGACACCCCTGAATTCTACAGTAAAATAATTGATGTTTTAAAAACAGGTGATATAATTGCTTTACCTACTGATACTGTTTATGGTTTTGCTGTAGATGGGACAAATTTTGATGCAATCAAAAGATTGGCTGAAATTAAAGGACGAGTTGATAAATCTTTCACGCTTTTTTTACAAAAAAACCAAATAGAAAAGTACGCAATATTGATCAAAAGAAAGATTGTCGAATATTTTGTTCCTGGGCCACTTACAATTATTCTTAAAAAAAGGACAGGTGTTTCTTTGCCCTATATTACAGAAAAAATTGGTATACGAATTCCTCAAATTAGCTTTATTATAAAGTTTCTGAGTCATTATAACAAACCTTTGGCTGTAACAAGTGCCAATCTGTCTGGTGATGATACGCTTAGATCCGCATCTGAAATCGCTGAAAGATTCATAGATATCAATTTAGTGATTAATGGCGGAGACCTTTTATCCAGACCCTCTACTGTTCTTGATTTAACTGCAACACCGCCAGCAATTAAAAGAAAAGGAGCGATTCCTATTCTGGAGATTGAGAAGGTTTATGGTCGAAATATTATGATAGACAATTCTCTGAAATTTAATGTATTATTTGTCTGCAGCGGAAATACGTGCCGCAGTCCTATGGCTGAAGGTATCTTGAAAACACTTGTTAATAGGGAATATTGTGAAATAAAATCCGCCGGGACATTGCCAATGGTCGGCTTACCCCCATCTCAGCATGCCCATACAGTTGTTGAGGAATATGGTGGCTCAATTAAGCATCACGTGTCGCAAACCATTACAAAGGAATTAATCGATTGGGCAGATTTAGTCCTGGTTATGGAGTACAAACATTATATTGCGGTCTTGGATATTTTGCCCAGGACAGCAGTAAAGACATTTCTCCTGAAAGAATACAAAAGAAGGGTTAAGTATAATGAAATAGCTGATCCAGTAGGATTGGATTTAGATTTTTATTACAAGACAGCAAAAGATATGCTATCGTCATTAAAATTAATAGCCAGGGATATAAAGAGACGTTTTGAAAAAGGATAAAGATTAATGTCAAATGATAAAATACAAGAGGCGAATTCTAAACCCAGCCTATTTATAATAGGCTTGGGTAAATCCGAAGCACTGAATTCCGTCTCGTGTCGAACACTCGATGTGATACATAAACAAACACAAATTACCAAAATACAAAATCCAAAACATATTCCTCGATACTTTTTTCTTCTTCAAAGGGAAGGATTAAAATGGGGATATTTTGAAAATTTGAATTTTGGATTTAGAAAGTGTTTAGGATTTTGGATTTCGAGATTAGGATTTAGCCGAGCAATAGCGAGGCTTTTCTTATGAGGGTCATTTTAGCTGGATTTAATGTAGATATTGAGGCATTACAAGAATACAAAAACGGAAAGGTAATTTTAACACCAGAATCCATCTCTGCTGCATATGCACGTATTAGCAGAAGCCCAAAATCAGTTGATGGTTTAAGAAAAGAGGCAAGAAAAGAGGTAGAAAAGTCAAGGAGATCAAACCGCGCAATTATCTTTGAAATGGGGCATCATTCAGTTGCTGAACATGCAGTCTTCAATTTTGATATTATTGGAATTTCACGCCGGGCAGTTGAGGAACTTGAGAAATTTCGATTATGTTCATATACAGAAAAATCGCAGCGGTATGTTACACTTAAAGGTGATTTTGTGATTCCTGAAGAATTAAAGGGGACAGATTTAATTAATGAATATACCGACATGATTAAGGTCCAGAATGATTTTTATAAGACTCTATTTGAAAAGATAAGGGAGTGTAATCTGAAAAAGTTCCCTGATCTCGCAAAGGATAAAAGGGGTAAAAGACTCTTGGGGAATCTTGCAAAAGAAGATGCCCGGTATATTCTGTCTATGGCAACCCAGACACAACTTGGGGCTACAATAAATGCACGAAATCTGGAATTGATGATTAGAAGATTTGCGTCTCATAATCTTAAAGAAATTAATGAGCTCGGGAAAAAATTCTACAGTTTGATAAAGAAGATTGCTCCATCGATCATTCTATTTTACAAGGCAAATAACTATGACAAGAAGACATATCGTGAGTTACAGGAATATGCAGCTCAGCATATCAGGATATCGGGTGATCAGGGTATCAGAAATGATGATGTAAAACTTGTTGATTATAGCCAGGATGGTGATGACAAGATTCTTGCTTCTATTCTCTTTCGGGTTAAAAAATTTGACTATTCTGAATGTGTGCGTCTAGTTAAAAAAATGTCGAAAAAGGAAAAGATAGAATTATTTAAAAAATCCCTTCAGCATATGGAATTGTATGATGTCACATTAAGGGAATTCGAATTTGCCAATTTAACTTATTCTTTAAAGGTGTCTGCTGCATGTTTTGGACAGTTGAAGCGTCATCGTGTTGCTACAATGACTTGTCAGGAATATGATCCAAATATTGGATTTACAATTCCGGATTCAGTTAAGGAAGTGGGTGAGGAAAAAAGATTTGTTAAGATTATCAATAAAACTGAAAAAGTTTATCATAAAATAGAAGAAAAGGTGGGTCATATTGGTTCTTACATTCTTACTAATGCTCATCATAAAAAGGTGCTTTTGAGTGTAAACTTAAGAGAACTTTATCATATATCACGTTTGCGCGAAGACCCAACTGCCCAGTGGGATATCAGGAATAAAGCGCAAAAGATGTCAAAATTGGCAAAAAGGGTAATGCCAATAACTGCTCAGCTTCTGGGTGGTAAAAATGATTATCCGAAAATTTATTTTAAATTATTCGGTAAAAATCCAAAAGTAACTAAAACTCCACAACCGTAAAGGAAACAGGCTACTTTTTATGTCCCCTTTCAGTGAATATTGACTTTCATATATAATTGGATATTATAAAAAAAGCCGGGATGGCGGAATTGGGAGACGCGCTAGGTTCAGGACCTAGTGCCCGAAAGGGTGTAGGGGTTCAAATCCCCTTCCCGGCAGAAAAATAGATAATAAATGTAAGAGATTAGATGATAGATGACAGATATCACCCCCCAATCTTAAAAATTTTGTGGACTATTTTATTATGTGGACTGGCAATCTACACTGTTTTTTTCATAATTGAATCCATTATTTTAATAAATTATCCGTATCAAATTAGTTATGGTGAGGGATTTATACTAAATCAGGCTGTTATAATATCGCAAGGACAAAGTATATATCAAGATATTACAAATTATCCCTATCTGGTTGGAAATTATCCACCTGTTTATTCTTTTCTATGCGCACTCTTCGTTAAAATCTTTGGTGTTTCATTTGCCCCCGGTAGGTTTATTTCTTTTATCGCTGTAATTTTATCAGGATTTTTGATCTATGTTATTCTCAAGAAAAATCGTCGTTCGCAAAAAGGATCATTTAAAGAATCAATAGTTATTAGTGCCCTTTTTTTTCTTGCATCGCCATATATATTCTATGCCTATCCACTATACCGGGTTGATGCATTGGCTCTGTTATTCAGTCTTGCTGGCTTATATTTTGTTTTTAAGTTTGAAAACCGAAAAAGTGTGTATCTTTCCATACCCTTTTTCATCTTAGCGCTATATACAAAACAGAGTTTCATCGCAGCTCCTATTGCATCTTTAATCTATTTAACATTTAAGAATATAAAAAGGGGGATCATTTACTTCATTTTTCTCAGCCTGGTATATGTCAGTATCTTTTTGCTTTTAAATAATTTAACCGGTGGACAGTACTATCTCCATAATTTCACGTACAATGCTAATGCTTTCAGCATTCTTTTTGCAATAAGAATGTGTGTTTCAGCATTACAGATTCACGCAATTTTATTTACATTTGCATTTGCCTATATTATACATGTTATAATAAGAAAAAAGTTGTCCCTGTTTGCTATTTACCTTATTATCACGGCACTAGTGGCAATTTCAATTGGAAAGATAGGTTCCGGTATAAATTATTTTGGTGAGCTCGTAGCATGTTCATGTATTATACTGGGGATTTTCTTAAATGAAATCGAGTTTACTAACAAAGAAAGTAAGAACATTTTGATTGTTACCGGACTTTTATTACAATTGATACTTTTTGCACATATGCCTTATTTGACAGGGCATACTCCTACTAATACCGACCTAAAAAATGCTGAAAAAATATCATTGGAGATTATAAACACACCGGGTTCTATTCTGTCCGAAGATGGTGGACTGCTGGTCGTGAACAGGAGGCAGATTCTATTCCAGCCGTTTGTGTTTACCCAACTGGTAAGACAAAATTTATGGGACCAAGGAAAGTTTGTAGCAGATATTACAGAGAAAAGGTTTTCACTTATCATTTTAACCTTTAATATTAATTATGAGATAGATAAAGAAAGATTGACAGAAGAGATGGCAGAAGCGATAAGAAGAAGTTATTATTCAGAGGAAAAGATTGGTGATTATTATATTTACCGACCAAGTCAATGATAGAAATTGACTGATAATAGCATTAATAAATCAGTAATCCGATTTGGGAAAATTTTATTTAAATATCGGGCAGTAATTGCTGCTCCCTTTTTTGTCATACTGGTAGTTTTTTCAAAATCTTGCCATTTACAAGTTTTATCAAGTATTTTTATCGTAACAGGATTAATACTAAGGATATGGGCAGCTGGTTATATTGGTGAAAAGTCAAGAGAGAATAAGTTTACCACACAATATGCCATTATAAATGGTCCTTATCATTATCTAAAGCATCCATTATACTTAGGTAATTTCTTTCTTGTTTTGGGGGTTATTCTACTTTTCTGTCCGCCAATATGGCTGGGTATTTTAATAATTATTCTGTTTGTTTTTGTATATTTATTAATTATAAACAGTGAATTAAATTATTTGAAGGATTTACCAAAAAAAGAAATGAAATTTAAACTGGCAAATGCCAAAGGAGAAATTTCTACAATACTTGTTATGATTTTTATTTTTTTGATTTATATTGTAGCAAGATGAGGTTTATCACAAAACAGATAAGATACTAATATTTTTCAATAATGGATTCATCAATTTTTTCAAAATCATCTTGATAATCAATGCCGCCTTCAAAACTATGCAGATCGCATGTGTCTGTTGGCTCAGTGCCGTTAAGAAATACTTCGTCTGTGGCATGAGGACAGAATGGGGTTGCCAGAAGTCCAGTTTCTGGACATATCTTGCGTTCTACCAATCCGGTTGGTTTAACAAAGTTTGAACCAGGTAACGAATCAATCTTTGCCATCAGTTCACCCCATATCGGTGCTGCAATATGACCACCTGTGGCGCCCCGGAATATCCGATCATTATTATCATATCCAATCCATACACCCGCAACATAGTTTGGTGTGAATCCAATAAATGTCGCATCAGAATAATTATTGGTTGTTCCTGTCTTACCAGCTGCAGGACCTTTGTAATATTTTCTAATTCGATAAGCAGTGCCGCCATTTACTACAGCACTCATCATATTAATCATAATATAACTGATCTGGGCTGATAATTTCTTTTCAGGTATTGGGTGATTTATTTCAATAATAGTGCCGTCCTTATCTGTTATCTTTTTAATAAAGACTGGCTGAACTTTTTCTCCAAGATTAGCAATTGTTCCTACAGCGCTGACCATTTCTATGAGTTTCACCTCGCATGCACCTAAAGCCAAAGAGACTACCGCAAGAAGAGGAGACTGAACGCCAAGATTATGGGCATATTGAACAACAAGTTCAGGACCTATGTTGCGGATTAGTCTTATTGCCACAAGATTTCTTGAATGTTTTAATGCCTTTCTGAGGGTTATCGGTCCTAAAAACTTGCGGTCGTAATTTGATGGCCTATAAATACTATCCATACCTGGTACTTCAATTACAATTGGAAGATCCAGAACTATGTCATTAGGGGTGAAACCATTATCAAGTGCTGCAGTGAATACAAAAATTTTAAACGCACTACCTGCCTGTCGTCGGGCTTGAGTTGCCCGATTGAATTTGCTCAGGGAAAAATCACGACCTCCGATAAGTGCTTTCACTTCTCCTGTGTGATAATCCATTACAACTAAGGCATCTTGAAGATAAGGCGATAATGTTACTGTGTCGCTTAAACCCAAGGAATCATATTTTGATTTGACATTTTTAAATTTGTATTCTTTTTCTATATTCACAAGATGCTTTTCTAAAATTTCTTCTGCAGCTTTCTGTATCGATGTGTTTAGCGCTGTATAAATATTTGCTCCGCTCCGATAAAGGAATTCCGGACCATATTTCAATTCGAGATACTTCCTTATCTCCTCAAGGTAATATTCGCCTATGCGGTTTTCTCCTTTTTGCTCAACAACAATGAGCGATTCATTTATTGCTTCTTCATATTCTATGCTGTCCATTAAATTATTTGCGAACATTTTTTTAAGGATAAAATTCCTCCTATGCTTCGCTATTTCAGGATGTTTATATGGAGAATATTTTTCAGGCGATCTGGGTAGTGCAATTAACAGAGCACATTCACTGAGTGTTAATCCCGAAATATCTTTATTGAAATAATACTTAGCAGCTGTGGCAACACCATAACGACCCTGACCGAAATTTATCTGATTGAGATATTTTTCTAGAATTTCATTTTTGGTATATATCCTTTCTATTCTTATGGCTAAAGTAATCTCTTTCAATTTTCTCACCATAGTCTGTTCCATGCTTAAAAACATATTCCGTGCTAACTGCATTGTTATTGTACTACCACCTTGTACAACTTTCATATGGAGAATATTGGTGATTAAAGACCTGATTAGGGCGAGCATATCAACACCCCAGTGTTTATAAAAGAGCTTGTCCTCGACACAGATAAATCCACCTTTTAAATATTGAGGAACGTTTTCCAGATTTGTTAGTTCTCTTCTTTCAATAAAAAACTCATTTATCAAAGTATTATTGTCATCATATACTTTCGTAGCAACAGGTGGTATAAAAAAGGATATTGACTCTGCTGGTGGTAGGTCACTTACAATTGAGATATAGCAACCAAGGCCAAGGCCCAGTAGCAGCGCAATCATTAAAATTATTGCCCAACGGATACGGTGTCGTCGTTTGGAGCGTTTATTTATTTTTCGCATTGAAGATGTTTTTACTTAGCTGGAAGTTTCTCACGCTTACAAATGATATTCATTATTTTTATTAAGGTATTTCTCAAATCCTTTCTGGATACGACGAGATCAACCATTCCGTGTGCCAATAAAGACTCTGAACGCTGAAGGCCTGGAGGAAATTTTTCACCGATGGTTTGCTCAGCAACCCTGGCGCCAGTAAAACCGAGCAATGCTCCAGGTTCTGTAATGATAATATCACCGAGTGAAGCATATGATGCCATTACACCAGCAGTTGTTGGATGAGTGAGGATTGATATATAAGGAATTCTTTTTTGAGCCAAAATCGCTAATTCGGCAGATGTTTTTGCCATCTGCATCAAAGAAAGAATCCCTTCTTGCATTCGGGCACCACCTGAGGCTGACAAAATTATTAGCGGAATTTCTTTTTTCTGAGCTGCCCTTATTGCTCGTGCAATCTTTTCACCAATTACTGATCCCATACTTCCACCGATAAAAGCAAAATCCATTGCTGCAAATACTATAGGAATTCCATCAATTTTGGCAAAACCATAAACCACGCCTTCATTCATATTTGTCTTCTCCTTGGCAGCTTTTAATTTCTTTTTATAATTTGGGAACCCTAATGGATCAAG
Source organism: Candidatus Stahliibacteriota bacterium (assembly GCA_004376785.1). Classification (GTDB taxonomy): domain Bacteria; phylum Hydrothermota; class Tepidihabitantia; order SM23-42; family SM23-42; genus SOIY01. Next base: position 18,899 of record SOIY01000020.1, read on the forward strand.
TGATTCAAGATTCTTATCCTGTTCATCAAGGGTAGCATTATCGAGAAGAAGCGAAATATAGTTGTGGCAATTAATCCTGAAATGGAAATTACATTTTGGGCAAATCCAGAGATTTTTCTCTAATTCCTTACGATATAAAATCTCTCCACAGGTTTCGCATTTGGTCCATAGACCATCTGGAAGTTTTAACTTTTCCTCAGGTTTTGCCTTAACTTTCTTTTTAAACCACATATTATATATTTTAACTTATTTTAGACAAATGTCAATATTTATCGTGGTGCTTTAAATATTAAAACTATGCCGATTATACCAAACATGATATTGGGCAGCCATGCCGCTAAAATCGGGTCCATTAAACCCGCAACACCATAGGCACGACAGGATTGAATCACCCCCCAATACACAAATGCCAGAACAATACTTATACCGAGTCCAATGGCAATTCCTCCTCTTTTTAAAACCACGGAAAAAGGTAGGGTAATTAACAGAACTATTATTGTGATAACTGGATAAGAAAAACGGTAATTTAATTCCACTTTTTCTTTTGCTACATCCTCTCCCGCCCGCTTTTTTTTGCTTATACATTTATAGATTTGTAAAATGTTCATTTCTTCAGGAGGTTTAATTCTTCTCAGAAAATCTTCGGGTTTTTCCTTTAGTTCAGGCATTTCTAAATTTATATGTACATTAACAATTTCATTTCCCATGGTGTCAAATTCTCTAATAGTAGCTTCATAGAATTTCCATACATTATCATAAATACCACCGGCAGCATCCACTCTCTTTGTAATTCTATTTTCCTCAGATATCTGCCAGAGAATAACACCTTCGATTTTCTTTTTGGTAGCGCTGAATTTTTTTATAAAATATACCCAATCACCTTCTCCGTGATAAAAGAAATTACGTCGTTGTGTAGATGGCCTTCTGGGTCGTTTATCAATTTTTTCTTTTTTATGTTCAAACATCCTTGTCTGAGCCCAAACTCCAACAGTTTCTTGAAAGACGAACGTAAAAATTGATATAATAATCCCGGCTGTAAGGATTAACAAAAACAATCTGTTGATATTTAGTCCGCATGTCTTCAAGGCAATCAATTCTTTATTCTTCGTCATAATGCCAAAAATAAAGAAGATTGCCATAATTGACGCGATCGGGATGAGAAGGATAGTATATGAAGGTATTAGATAAAGATAGTATATAATAATATCTATCGCCAGTGCATTTCTTGCCAGATATTTACCAAGGTTATCAAAAAGATTTATGACAGTATAGATAAAGATTAAAACAACCAGACAAAGCACTAAATATCTAATAAAGTTTTTTAAAATATATTGATTAATTAACTTCATTTGAATAACTTCTTAAAAGGTGATTTTTCAAATTCAGCCACAAAAAACAGATAGACACCACCACCAAGAAGTATGATATTAGGCAACCACATTGCCCATAATGGAGAGAAGCCTCTGCGATCTGCAAACTCTTCGCCGGCAAGCACCAAGATATAATATAATGAGAATAGTAGAATGCCGATAAGGACTCCTGCAATACTGGCTTTCTTAAAAAGATAACCGAGGGGTGCACCGATAATTACAAAGAGAATACAAGCAACAGCTAAAGAAAATTTTTTGTTTAATTCAATTAAGTAACGCGCAACTTTTCTCATCTTACCCTTTATTAAATTGAATTTTTTTCCAATCTTAAATTGTGCTGCATCAAAACTTTTTATTTCACCTTTGATATATCTATTAATTGCATCATTTCCAATTTTTGTTATATCTTCTTTTAATTTATCTATTTCCTGATTCGTAATAGCGATTTTAGATTTTAATCCGTTAACGTCAAGTTCGTTCTCATTGCGATGTTTTCTTTCTTTTCTGATGAGATCAGTATTAACCTGCATGTTAATAGTCTGTTTACTGAATTTGGTTCTTTGATAGTTTGTGGAATCAATTAGCTGATGCAGCTCTCCATTATAAAGGATGAACTGGAGGATTCCTTCTTCCTCGAAATCTTTTAACTCGCCGGACGGTGCAGTTATCATTAAGCCGTTTTTTAAATCATAAATTGAAATGTCGTAAAGTTTTGAACGACGCTCGTCCTTCTTCCCGACATACACTGTGTAACCAGGGAAATCTTTAGTAAATACTCCTTCAGGCAATCGTATCGCTGGTCGCTTTCTTGAAATATCAAGCATTAAATTTCTGACGCGGTGATTTGATTCAGGGAGTACATAGTTATTAAAAAAAATTAGAAAAAGCATAAACAAAAATGTTATTATTAATGGTGTTTTCATAATTGAAAAGAAAGTGAGGCCGCTTGTTTTCAGGGCAAGGATTTCATTGTCCAGAGCAAAGCGACCAAAGCTCATAACAACCGCAATGAGAATCGCCATCGGTGCAGTATATGAAAAAATTAGTGGTAAAGTATAAATTAATATCTGTCCAACAATATCAACCGGCAAACCTTTTCGTACAAAGAGGTCAATGAGCCGAAACAATTGATCCATCAACAGAATAAAAGTTAAGGCAAACATAGAGAAGAGGAATGGGGGAATAAACTCTTTAACAAAATATCGGTCTATTATTTTAATCAAAAAACCCTCTATTTTTTAGATTTGCTACTGCTTTCACTGCCATTGTGATTGATGCGCATTCACCCGGATTTAATTCTGGATCAAATTCAATAATACCAAGATGTATTAATCTCATATAGGGAAGGTACAAAAATGAATGAGCCGATATGTTTTTTAATACAAGAAATTTTTGCGGATAGACAGGGTCTATTAAACGGTCTAAAAGAATTATAAGATTACCATTAGTAATCGTGTCATTGCCATAGAATTTTCCATCTGGATATGTGGGAAGATAACCTTTTGATACAGTAAAGACCACAGGATCTGATAACTTAGATCTCTCTGCAGCGCCGGTTATAATCTCAGCATAGAGTCTTCTGGTTAAAGTATAATGTTCATCCAATATGCTTTTAATAGGCGGGGCTAAATGAATCAATAATTCATATAAATTATCGTATCGCGCGGTTTTACGGTAATAATAAAATAATTTTAAGTAGACGTTTTCATCCTTACTGTTGATATTAACAAGCTGCTCTAAAATCCTTATTTCTTGTTCAGGCTGGTTTAGTCTTCTGTAGCAGTCGTACAAATAATATAGCGTAGTATCAGAAGATGGATGTTTAACATAATAGGAGCGAAATAGTTTTGTGGCTTCCAAAAAATTCGCTTGCTGATAGAATTCTAAACCCTTTTCGAATTCACTGCGACGGGGTGAGAACGTCGCACAATTTGCTAATATTAAAATTAGTGTCCAAAAATAATAGCGACACGGCATTTTTTTAGAAGTTCAATGTTATTCTTTGACCCATGAATACGGCGTGCATCAAATGAAGAAATTTTTATATCTGTCAGCTTGTTGCCGACAACGCCGACAGCCCGAATCCTGAGGGGATTATAACCGACTCTTGGGTTATTGTATAAGTCGCGTGTAGTATATAGAACTAGACCAGAGTTAACTACGTGATTTAGGGCAGCGAAGTTTATTGAATATACCTCTTCTAATAAATCATTATAGATCTTTGGGAAAAGGCAAGGATTGATATTAAAACCCCGACAGTCAATTATCACACCGGTATATTCAGTAAATTCGGTCTGTTTAGGTGTTAATTCCAATCCTTCAGGAACTGGTTTGCCCTGAGGCCAATCCTGGCTACAACACGGACAGAGCATAGGGACAACAAGCTTTGCTGGTCCTGTGCTGGGTAGCAATAATGACATAATTTTGTTTGTCAGCGGGAGATGAAACACATATTCAATGCTGCCATCAGTTAAATAATTCTGTTTTACAGTTCGATATTCGAACAGAAGACTATTCAATTTATTTTCTCGGGTAAAATTACCTCTTAAGAAATCCCCAACAGTTTTACTCTCGTTATGCTGCAATGAATATAATTCTTTCTTCAGAAAATCAGCAGCTGTTGTTTGATCCGTGGCTGATGATTTGATTGTCATATTATCCCAATCCATTTCTGCTGAGGCAAGCCTCATAACAAAGATTGAAATAAAAATTAAAAGAACTTTAAATATTCTCATCATACCTCCTTAAACAGATAGTAGATGGGTTAGGGTTTGGAAGCGAGAAAATAAATTTCCAGCATCTAGACCCAAACCGATCGTCTATCTTTTAAAGCGGGCGACGGGATTCGAACCCGCGACCCTCGGCTTGGGAAGCCGATGCTCGACCCCTGAGCTACACCCGCAAATACTAAAAATTATATGCTAAATATTTTAATTGTCAAGAGACAGTGAATTGCGTTTGCGGTTTCCGGTTACGATAAGCCGGCTACGCGTTGCTCTAATCTCAATTTTACGGTTCCATTATTTTATAATTATAAAATAATGGAATAATCAAAAATCTTTATCCAGTCTTCGAGAGATTCTGCCAACTAATGATTCACAGGCATCAAATAATTTTTTGATTTCATTAGGATATTTTACCCAATATGTGGTCTTTTTACCTTTTCTCTCATATCTTATCACATTAGCTAACCGCAATTTTGTTAATTGAAAACAGGCTGCTGCTTTTGATCTCTCTACATATTTGGCAATACTTTCTAAGTCCATTTTTCCTTTTTCCAGTAGAAGTTTAACAATGCCGTAAGTAATTGGGTATCCTAAAACACGACAGATAATCGAACCTCTAAATCTTCTTTCCACTACCTTCATTTTACCTCCATTCGATCATTCCATTATTGTACAATAATGGAATGATCGAATTAAGAATGGATATATTGCCAGTTACATATTGCTGTTGAAGATTTGAATCCGA
>SOIY01000145.1 GCA_004376785.1 Candidatus Stahliibacteriota bacterium
ACGCGGTCTTTGCATTCCCAGCCTTATCCAATCAAACGCCTCAACAGAAAACTTAATAAATTCCCTTAATTCTCCACTACCTTTTCTTGTAGCAGTGCTAAAAATATTGTCGCGCCGGGATATTTCTATGTCAAAATCAGGATACGCACATTTGTACACCTCTATTAAATTTTCAAATATTACTTCGAGTTCAGGCTTGCTGAACTTTCGCAGATAATATTTCTTTTTGATTAAACTTATAAGATTCTCAATACCACGAAATCCGTGAATCGGTGTCATTGCTAAAATAAGCAGGATGTGGGGATCTTTGTAAATATAAGGAGTAGGTCTGACTCTATTATGAATCATTCTGGTATCAATCTTTTTCAATTCATCAGTGTTGAATGCAGAAAGTGTGAGTCCTTCAAGAAAGCTGAGCCCGCGACTATAAGCATCATAATTCCAGATGCGCGTAATCGTCTCGATCTCATCAAGAATAATAGCAAGCCCTCCTAATCCTGATTTGTTAACTAAATAACTCAAACCAGTAAGAATATATGAATAAAAATCACATGCTGTTGAAAAATCATAAAGAGCAGGAATCTTCTGCCCGCCGCGCACCCTGAAAGGTGACTGGGGATCAGTGGCATAGTTCTTTGTAGATTCACCTTCAATCCATTGCCAGAAAACCTCGCTCATTAAATCACCATCATCAATATCATTCTTTAATCTCTTCAAAACCGGGGTAAAAAAACAATGGTCATTCATCTCTATTTCAGCTACCATTTTCAGTAAATCACGATAATAATATTCATTATTATCTTTAATATAGCGTAAATTATACATAAGTTCACGGTACACACGTTTTGGTCTATACAATGGCGTTTCCTGAGTACTCAATTCACAGTACGCCGTAACAAGTCCTTTTCTTAAAGACAAATGGCGCGCATATTCCAACAAATGTGTTTTACCTGAACCATATGCTCCTTCAATAAGATAGACCCCACCCTTTCCCTGCTTAAGTTCTTCTAAAGCCTGTTCTATCTCGCTAATCTCATATGCACGACCAAACGTAAAATACTCAATATCCTGGTGAGGAACAACCCCTAATCGAAATGCCTCAAGTAATCTCTTTGAATATATCTGGTCTAATCTTACTTTTGGAACTGATATTGGTTTAAGCCACTTGGCTGGTAACCAAAGACACAAACCACTGCGGAATTTTACCTGCGCTTCTGCCCCATCCCATCTGTTTGCTACAATTATTCCTTCGCCAAATATGGGATGTGCTACAATATCAAAACTCTTCTTTTTCAACCTCTTCTTTTTCCTTTTCAGAAAGCATCTTTACTGTAGAACGAAGAATCTGCTGTGCCTCAGTTCTACTCAACAGTTTCCTATTCTCTCTTAGCTGTTGGAAAACCTCAATTACCCCGATTACAAAAATCCTTCGATAACTTATATCGAGTGATTGCAATTCCAATGCTGCATAGATCATGTTCTTTATTGAATGAGATAATATCTCTTTATCTAACTCAATCTTGTAAGCGCATTCAAAAACATTCTTAAGCTTCATCCCAAGTTTGCTCAAAAATTCTTCAGGGCTTACACCGATATCTTCCAGGTTAATTTTTACACCCATTGGGTTTATTCTTGTAAAACTCGAGCGCAAACGTTGTTTTAATGCCTCATAAACACCACCGCTGCCTTCAAGAAGAAGATTCTCATCAGGTACTGCATAAAAAAACATAGCACCAGGGAGTCTTGAATTGCCACACTCATCAACCAATTGACGTAGATTATCGAGTGCCCTCCGTTTATCCCGGGTTGAAGAAATACTCATACCCCTTTCTGCCTCGTCAAACAGGAGAATGAGACCAGAATAACCTACCGAATTAATAAACTGAACCAAACTGCGCAACATCCTAAAAGCAGTGCTGCGGTCAATGCGTTCAGAAATTCGATACCGCAATCTTAATTCCCTTGGTACATCCTCTGCCTTTAACCATTGCACAATCCCATCAAATTCCTCTTCATCATCCCCTACAAGACTAATCATTGCCGCTTTCAAGGCATTGGAAAAACTCGAGCTTTCAAGACTTCTGATTTTGGAAATAACATTCTTTTCTCCCTTGAGATTTGTGTACCAGTGTTTGAGCAGCACATCAATACCTGTTTCCCATTGTTGCTTTAAAATATTCTGTTTTAAAGGTGGGGTTATATTCGAAACAATCTTTTTATACACCAATTCTAATCGATCGAACGGACATTCAGTCGGACTCAAACTTACATAACTTGTCGCATAATTGTGTTGCCAGGCAAGATTTCTTATCAAATAAAGCAAATGTGTTTTTCCACCACCATAATTACCTGTTATTAACTTAAATGAAGATAGATTTAGTTTAAGTATATCTTCCAGATATTCATTTTCTATAACATCAAGATATGGTTCAAGTCCAACACTGAAGTACTCAATACCAAATTCTGGTGGTGTCCCAAAACTACCCAGTTTGTGAATAA
>SOIY01000140.1 GCA_004376785.1 Candidatus Stahliibacteriota bacterium
TGTGAAAAATTTGTGAAAAATAACCGCGGATTAGTGTTTAGAATTTAGGACTTTTTTGAACAAAGGGATTTATACAGACGCACCGTCTCTTCCTGCGGCTCGCTACTAAGGTCTTTCTTTAATATTTTTTTGAGTTGCTCAAAATCTTTTACTATCTCTTCATATTTCCCTGTTGCTGAATATGCTTTCATCAATTTACAATGATACTCCTCATTATAGAAATCAAGTGATATTAATCTTTTATACCAGGTTATTGCATCTTTAAATTTGTTTTTCCCAAAATAAAAATCAGCCATCATAACCAAACAATCCTCATATAACCTCTGATAAAAACGTCGCAAATCATCTACCCATGGATCATACCAGCCAATAGCAAAACCATCTTTGTATGTCGATATTGCCTTTTTTAGGTAATCTTCATATTTTTCATTCTGATATTTCAGGTTTTTAACTTGTTTAACCAGATTTTGAAATTCTTCTGTATCGAGCCTGACAGAAATTTGTGGTGATATTTGATATAAACCTTTGCCTGAAGTAATTAAATCAAGTTTTTTCTTTTTACCTGATTTTAAAATTTGTCTTATATACTGTATTGCCTTACGAAGACTATCACTCCCACTTCTGTAAGAGACATTTTTCCACAATGCATCAATCAGGCAATCCTGGGTGACCTTCTTTTTCCAGTGCAACAACAGATAAAAGAAAAGCTTCTTTGACTTGATTGTTTTCCAAGTTTCATCCTGTACCTCACAATCATCAATAATCACCTTTGGTATACCGAATAAAAAGGCATCAACCCAGTGAATATCGAGCTTGGATTTTTTGATTAGAGACATGATATATCTTTTTTCGATATTTTCCCTTTTTATTGCCTGCAACATCCACTTTTCTTGCTGTAACTCTTTCAGCAGCAAATAATCGTAACCTTTAGAATGACTTATTAATATTGCTTTCTCTAATGCAGATAAAGCCTTCTCATTTTTACCCTGTACATGGTACACTTTACTCAATTCAATATTAATTAAAAACGATTTGAAAATATGTTTATAGCCCTGTGATAGTTTTAATGTATTTAATAAAATGTCTTCAGCATTCGCAGATTTACCTTGGGTAATTCTAAGTTTTGCTTCGGTTAAAAGGATTGGAATTGCCTCGGGATCATTCCTGTTACCCTTTAGCTCCCAAATTGTCGAAAGATTTCTCTCTGCATCAGTAAGTTCTCCAGATTTAATATTTATTTTACACATTTCAGTAAGGATAGAAACAATTAATCTTACAATGCCAAGCTTTTCGTAAATTTCTAAAGCTTTGGCTATTAACTGTTTTGCCTTTATAAAATCGCCAAGCTCCTGGTAAACGAGTGTATATCCTTCCCAGATTCTTGCCATTGACCACAGATCATTGTACGTACTGCAGGTTTTTATTCCTGCATTGAGTATTGTTCGTGCTTCTTTTTTATGTCCCAGGAGTAAACTTATTTTTGCCGCATTATAAAATCCAGCACCACAGCCAGGAGAAAAATACTTTTTTAAAAGATCAACCATTTTAACTAATTTTAAGTATGCTCCGTTTAAATTTCCTGTTTTGAATTCATTCATCGCCCAATTGTTGAGGATACTCGCCTCAAGACCCTTAAATTTATTATGCTGTGCTATATTTAATGCCTTCTCCAAATATTTCGTTGCTTCATTTAAATTTCTGCCACCAATTGCTGTATATATAGAACTAATCGAGTTGAGGATTGATGCCCTGGTTAGACTTGAGCTTTTTGGACAAACATTCAATGCCATCTTAAACCATCTTTTTGCTGCATTGAACTTACCCTGATTAAGATTAATACCACCCAATTCATAAAGGGCATCTGCGTATTTCTTACGGTCTCTCGCTTTTTTCTTTAATTTTTTTACTGCCCACAGGCAATTATCCTTAGCTTCATCAGAACGCCCTGCATAGATCAAAGATTGGGCGTAATTCATTAAAAGTAAAGGACGCTGTATCCGAATCGATTTCGGTATCTTCTCAATATAGGAACATAAAATGCTGCTCCTTCCCTGTGCTATTAAGTTGAATCCGATTTTCTCAATGATTGATCCTGCCTTTTTATAATCCTCTGCCTGCAGATAAAATTCAACTGCTTGTTCGGTCCTGTTTTCCTTTGAATAAAAATTTCCTGCACGACGATATATTCTTTTTTCCCTCTCCACATCGTTAAGTTTGCTATTCAAGAAATCACGAAAAAGTTTATGAAACCGGTATCCCGTATCTGGAATCCTGAACAAAAACGCATTTCTCATAAAGAGGTCGGCTAAGATGCTTGCCGAATTTTTGCGTCCTGTAACTGCATTGCATAAACCTGGAGTGAGCCACTCCAATACTGAACAATCCACCAAAAATCGCCGGGCCTCCTTTGATTCCTTATTGTAAATCTCCTGCGCAAAATAATTGAATAAATTAGATTGGGATTGGTAATAGCTATCCAATATTCTTCTGACATAACCTGAAGATTTAATACCCTCAAGATAATTGGATGACTGTAGCATTAATCTCAAGCTTGTAGGCCAGCCCTCTGAATGTTCTTCAATCCACTCAAGTTCTGATGCCTTTAAAGAAATAGAATAGACCGTGCCAAAAAGGTTTTTTATTTCTTCTTTTGTAAACCTTAGGACCTGACTATTCAATTCAAAAATCTCATCCCGAGCCCGTAATTGAGACATGGAAATCGGCGGTACTACTCTTGAAGTAATAAAAAAATGTAAATTCGAAGGGAGGTGCTTCAGTAAATAAGCCAGGACCCTGTCTATCTGCTCAGAAGGATAAGATGCATGATAATCTTCTAAGATGATGTATAAGTCATGTTTTATATGTTTAATAACTTCATTTATAAAAGTACCAGCTATTATATCCAAATACCTTTGTGGATAATTAAAAAAACGGCTCAAGGTTTCAAATTTCTTTCCAAATCCAGGTGCGATTTTTCTGATTCCTGCAATCAAATATGAAAAGAATACCACAGGTTCAGCATCGCTTTTCTCAAGATGATAATAAACATAAGAAATTTTTTTTCTCGAAATGAATTGGGATAACAGAGTTGTTTTGCCATAACCTGCACCAGCACATAAAAGTATAATTTTCTTATTCAGATTTTTGGACAATAAATTTAATAGACGTTTTCGATACAATGTTTTTGTTTTTATTTGCGGTGCTTGAAGTTTACTGAGAAGTATGATATTCTCCTTCCCCTCGGGCATGAATAATCTTAATCAAATAAAAATGCATGTCAAGCGACAGGACAAAGACAAGGGGACTTGGAGACACGGGGAAACGGAGACAAGGAGAAATGGAGAGAAAGTTTGTTCAGCGCTCTCAGCGATTTTTCTGTGGCTTCAGCGGTTTCAGCGTATATGTGTTAGATCTTAAATTTTGTGGTTATTGCCCGGGTTGGGCAGACCTCCATACAGCAATAGCATTTTATGCATTTTTTATAGTCAATTTTTTGTTTTTTTATTGCTCTTTTTGGACAAACATTTTCACAGGACAGACATCCTGAGCAGATCGAATGATCGATAACCGGTACCCTACTCAGCCAAATCCTATAGAGTATCCAGGCAATTGATTCGGCAACTGAATTCCTGAGCGGGAATCTGAAAGGTAATGAATAATCCTTTAATTGCTCGATCTCTCCAATAAATTCAATCTTGGTTGGGTCAAAGAATCCATTATCCCTTGCAATCTTGAGTGTGGGAATGAGATACGGGTTAATACCTGCCATCAGTGCACAGGTGTAATCGATTGCATGGCCATTATCTCCAGCAATAATCTTTCCTGGTGTGAACCTTTTACCCTTGGCATCGACAATATTAAGGCAATCAACAATAATAATATCCGGTGGTCTAAGTCCGTAGATTTCCAGCAGTACTTTGCTGAAATCCTTTATCTTAGGAAAAAGCGAGTGGATATAGGCTTTTAAACCACCAGGGATAATACCAAAGTGATTCTTTATCGCAACACTCATTGTAGTTAAATTGTGAGTCTTGAATTTAGGAAGCGATACAAGAATGTCACAATCAAGTATCTCCCTTGATACATAGACTTCTTTTAATAATTTTTTTTGCCGTTTAATCTTTTTTGGATATCTACCAATATTTCTGAACTGACCGTGTGATACATCTACAAAACCACACTCTTTAGCAATATCAAATTGATTACATGTTCTATTGGGCAATGAATTATCGCCAACAAGAACATTTGCTTCCTTATCTAAAAGAAAGGATACTGTTTCAAATATTAATTGTGGATGGGTCACAACCCCTTCGGCTGGTTTTGCTGGTCTTAGCATATTCGGTTTTACAAACACCTTTTTACCTTTTATATCTGTAATGCCCAAATTCTGAAAGAGCTCAGCAATCGATTCTTTTAACTGTTTACCCTCTTTTATGTACACTTTGCTTTTTTTCATGCTAATACCAACTTTTTATATATTCGATAAAAATCGTTCAGGGCTAAATTTTGCGGCCTTTTCCCTGAAAGTTTCTTATCAATATGTTCAGGCAATTCATGCAAATGACTTATTAAGGCGTTCTTTAAAGATTTTCGACGATAGCAGAAAATACCCTTGATAAATTCAAAAAATGCTTTGTCGTCTTTTAATGCAAATCGTGGTTTCTTTCTTGTTAAAGAAATAACAACTGAATTTACTTTTGGCTGAGGCGAAAAGTATCGTGACTGAATAACAAATGCCTTGTTTATTTGATAGTAGTAGTTTACATAAAGAGTAATCATTCCATATTGACGGGAATTAACCTTGGCAAGTATCCGTTGACCATACTCTTTTTGAATGGTCAAAACTGCTCTTTTAAAACAATTTCTTTGTTCAATTAATTTCTCAAAGATACGTGTTGTTATCGAATAAGGAATATTACCAACAATTACTGGGTTTTGATAATTTTTTAAATCCAATTTCAGAAAGTCATTATTTATGATTATGATATTTGGAAGATTCATTCTCTCTAATACTTGTGCAAGCTTTTTATCGATTTCAACAGCAAAAACTTTTTTTGCTCCTTGTGCAATCTGCCTGGTTAATATACCTTTGCCAGAACCAATTTCGAGCACGATCTCATTTTCGATTTCAGCAAAATCAACAATTTTCTTTGCCAGACCTTTGCTGTTTAAGAAATGCTGGCCTAATTTTTTCTTATAACGAAAAGAGTGCTTTTGCATTTCTGTCAAAAATTTCCTCTAAACGATCAGGTTGTATATCTAATATGGTAGCAGCAGTGTTCAATGTTTCCATAATATAATAGGGTTCATTTCTCTTGCCTCTGTGCCCGGCTGGCGCTAAAAACGGTGCATCAGTTTCTAATAAAATTTTATTGATCGGCAATCTCCTGAATATGTCTCGGATTCGTTTTGAAAAAGTGAGGACACCGCCAAACCCAAGATAAAAACCCATGTCAAGTATAATATTTGCTTGGTCTAAGGTTCCGCTGTAGCAATGGAAAACACCACAGTGGTAGTCTTCTTGTTTAAGTATCCCAATTGTGTCATCAATGGAATTTCTTGTATGAATGAGCAGGGGGAGATTATAAATCTTTGCATTATGAATGTGTTTACGAAAAAGTTCCTTCTGTGCATCCCGCGGTGACAGATCACGATAATAATCGAGTCCAGTCTCGCCGATTGCAATAATTTTTTCTTGTTTCAAAATTTTTTCAATATCGCTCATCTCTTTTATTAATTGTTCTGCAGTTTCATTAGGATGAATACCAATTGCTGGTAATAACCAGTTTACCTCTTTACCCATTTCCACTGCTGCCTGGCTTGTTTTAACGTCATACCCCGCATTAATAATTTTATTTATACCATTTTTCAGAGCTCTTTTTAAAACTTCATCGAGATCTTTTCTAAACTGTGGGTCTATTAAATGGCAATGGGTGTCGATCATATTTTTAAAATAGTAAACACTATATAGTAGGCACTAAGCACTATTTTTATTGACACACTTCACAAATTTCCTATTTAACAATTGCGCCGGATGAAACGGGTTTATCCACGGTGAGAAGAATAATTCCTTCTTTTGTATCAGCCGCCAATAGCATACCTCGAGACAATACCCCCTTGATTTTTGCTGGCTGCAGATTCTCAATAATAACAATTGTTTTGCCAACCAATTCATCGGGTTTATAGTCTTTACCTATGCCAGCCACTATTTGACGTTTTTCATCACCTATTTCAACTATACACTTTATAAGATTTTTGCTTTCTTGTACGACTTCAGCCTTTAAAATTTTGGCGGTTTTCAACACTATTTTTTGGAATTCTTCAATGGTAATCTCGGTTTTTTTCAGTTTTTTAATCTGGATATCAATAGTAGCATTATCAATTTTCTGAAATAGAATTTCAGGTTTGCCGATTGTTGAAGCGAGTTTTGGTTCACTGATTCCATCCCAATCCTGCGGTATGAAGTTTATCATTTTCTTTACTTTATCGGCGGTGAATGGTAAAAAAGGCTCGATTAATACTGATAGGGATGTTACAATTTTCATGCAGACATTCAATGTTTTTTCACAGGTCGAGGGATCGGTCTTACGGGTTGCCCACGGCTTTTCCTTGTCAAAATAGCGGTTTGCTTCCTGCACAATTTTCATAACTTCCTGTAATCCGTTTTTAAATCCAAAATGCTCAATTTTTTCACCGACTGTAGCAGGAGCTTTTGATAACATATCGAGCATACGTTTATCATTGTCAGCAAAGCTGGATGCCTTTGGCACTGACGAATTGTAGTATTTATTAATAAAGGTGAGCGTACGATTAATGAAATTGCCAAGTATGTCAGCCAGCTCATTATTATGCCATGCCTGGAAATCACGCCATGTGAAATCAGTATCGCGCGCCTCTGGAGCATTGCGCGTGAGGGTATATCTCAAGGAATCTGCCTGGAAATCTTTCAAATAATCAGGCAGCCATATTGCATAATTTTTTGATGTTGAAAATTTATCACCCTCGAGATTAAGAAATTGATTAGCTGGTATATCCGATGGTAAAACATAATCTCCATAAGCCATGAGCATTGCTGGCCAGATAAGGGCGTGAAATACAATATTGTCCTTGCCTATGAAATGAACAAGCTTGGTTTCTTTGCTTAACCAATAATCTTTCCATAAATCAGGTTTACCTTTTTTCTCTGACCACTCAATTGTCGAAGAAATGTATCCAATCGGAGCGTCAAACCAGACATACAAAACCTTACCTTTTACTTCTTCAAGTGGGACCGGAACACCCCAGGACATATCCCTTGTTATTGGACGATCCCGGAGCCCTTCTTTTAACCAACCTTTTACAAAACCTAATACATGTTCTTTCCAGTCTGTTTTCTTTTCTATCCAATCGCTCAATTTATCCTGAAATGCTGAAAGTTTAAAATACCAATGTTTTGTCTTTTTTCTCTGTGGTATACCACCGCAGATCAAACATTTTGGTTCAACGAGTTCAAAAGGTTCAAGCCACCGTCCACAACTTTCACACTGATCTCCTTTTGCACCATCTGCTGCACACCGCGGGCACTTTCCAATAATATAGCGGTCTGGTAGGAATCGCTTACATCTTGGACAATAGAATTGTTCTATCTCTTTCGGATATATGTAGCCTTTATTATATATTTTTTGAAAAAAATCCTGAGCCATACAATGATGAATAGGTAGTGTTGTACGTGAGAAATTATCAAATGTCATACCAAAGTCTTCGAATGATTTTTTTATTGATTTATAATAATGATCAACAATTTCCCTGGGTGTCTTATTTTGCTTTTCAGCACTTATTGTCACTGGAACACCATGTTCATCAGTACCGCACATATATATAACATCCCGGTTTTTTAATCGCTGATAACGTACATAAATATCCGCAGGCAGATATGCCCCGGCAAGATGGCCAAGATGAATGTTGCCATTAGCATATGGTAAAGCACTCGTTACTAAAATTTTCATAGCGTATTATAAATAAAAGTGAATATAAGTCAACCCCGC
>SOIY01000293.1 GCA_004376785.1 Candidatus Stahliibacteriota bacterium
TTTGCCTTAAATCTGTTCATAGTCTTACCCCCTACTTTTCTGAAAGCTGTTCTAACTAAAAAAGAGTATCCTTAAAATATTATAGGGTAAAAGATAGGTGGAGGGGAAGAATAAAATAGAGGTACTCTAAAAGCCTTGTAAGACAAGGGTTTTAGAGTTTTCTGAAAGGCACAAGGGAATTTTAAAAAAGGAGGTGAAATTTATTTATCTTTTTTCCAAATTTAAAGAACATTTAAGAAAGGAGTGTTTGAAAATGAGAAAATTATTATGGTTTATATTGATAGGACTGGTGGCTGTATCTATGGTAGTAATAGCAGCAGCACAAACTACGGCGCAAG
Source organism: Candidatus Stahliibacteriota bacterium (assembly GCA_004376785.1). GTDB lineage: Bacteria > Hydrothermota > Tepidihabitantia > SM23-42 > SM23-42 > SOIY01. The sequence goes on from SOIY01000293.1 coordinate 339, forward strand.
TTTCAGATGAGGTAAAAGAACTCCAGGAAGCAGTTGGGTATAAATGGCAGCCAGCTGAACTTGACAAATGGAATATAGACACTTTATCTTACAAAAAAGATCCTCCATACACTATTGCTCTTTCCACAAATCACATGGGAGTAACATGGATGGATATCTATGTTGCTGAAATGAAAGAAGAGATTGAAATGTATGGAGATGATATTGCAAAATTCATCCATGTAGATGCTGGTGGTGATATACCAACACAGATAGCAAATATCGAGGATTTAATTTCCAGAAAAGTAGATGCAATAATAATAGATCCTGCATCACCTACTGCTTTGGTGCCTGTTGTGGAAAAGGCATTTGATGCTGGAATAGTTACCATTGTTAATAAGAGCGGTATTGCTACTACTAAATATACTGCTTTCCAGAATAATGATGAAGTTCAGTTTGGTCAATCAGGTGCTCAATGGCTTGTTGAAGAGTTAGGCGGAAAGGGTATTGTACTTTCCCTTAGAGGTATCCCGGGATATGGAGTTGAAATTGAAAGATGGTCAGGTGGTCAGTCTGTATTCAAAAAGTATCCAGATATTAAGGTATTTGCAGAATATGCTTATTGGTCTTATGACAAGGCAAAAGAAGTTTCTAAAGCATTAATAGCTGCACATCCTGAATTTGATGGTATCTGGTCTGAGGGTGGTCAGATGTCAAGAGCTTTTGTGGATGCTCTAGTGGAAGCGGGTTTAAATCCTGCTGATTATCCTCATGCATCAGAAGACGATAACGGATATTGCAAACAGGTTCTAAAATATGGAATAAATAGTTGTGCTACAGGCAAACCAGTATGGCTGAGCAGACTTGCAGTTCGTTCTGCATTGGATGCTTTAAGAGGAGTATATATTGAGAAATATGTAATGGTTCCATCACCGTTCTATGGTCCTGATGAAATTGCAGAAATTGTCAATCCAGAAGTATCAGATTTATCATGGCTTACCACTACTTTGTCTGATGAAAAAATTAATGAAATGTTTAAGTAAGTCTTTCTTCAGATAATTGAGAAGTAATCATAAGAAAGTAGAAAGCTGCCCTTTTATTAAATTTGAAAATAAAAGGGCAGCTTAAATAAAAGAATTCGCAAATGTGTATAGATAAATAAAAAATTATCAAGAAAGAGCGATTTAATAAATGAGCGAAATTTTAAAGATTGAAGGCATAAGTAAGTTTTTTCCTGGGGTTCAGGCATTAAATAAGGTTAATACTAGTTTTAGCAAGGGTGAGATAAGTGCAATTGTTGGAGAAAATGGTGCAGGGAAATCGACGCTTGTTTTCATTTTAATGGGTGCTCTAAAGCCAGATGAGGGAAAATGCTTTATAAAGGGAAACGAGGTTAATATTATAGGTGTTCATAAAGCCAAAGAATATGGTATTGGTGCTGTTTTCCAGGAGCCAAACCTAATTAAATATATGAGTGTGGCAGAGAATATATTTCTTGGTGAACAAGGAAAGTTCAAGCATAGAGGAATATTATCATATTCTAAACTTTTTAAAGCTGCTGAAGAAATTTTAAATGATTTAAAAATCGAAATTGATATAAGACAACTTGCTGGATTCCTAAGTCCGGCACAAAGAAAATTAATAGAATTAGCCAAAATGATGAGACACAATCCTAAGATAATAATTCTGGATGAGATAACTGCTGCTCTTGACTATGAAGGTGTAGCTAAGGTGTTTGAAATAATTAGAAATAAAAGGGATGAGGGAAAGACTGTTATTTTTATTTCCCACAGATTAAGAGAAGTTTTTGATATTGCTGATACTGCATTAGTTTTAAAAGAAGGTAAGGTGGTGCAAAAACTAGAGTTGAAAGATACAACGGAAGAAGGATTAGTAAATCTAATGATGGGTAAAAAATTGAGTAAAGTTTTTCCAAAAAGAATAAGTGTTGGTAGAAAAGAAAAAAAAGTAATCTTTTCGATAAGAAATTTAACTACCAAAGGGAAATTGAAAAATATAAATTTGGATATAGCTAAGGGTGAAATAGTTGCCCTTGCTGGATTAAGAGGACATGGACAAAGTGAATTACTCAAAGCAGTTTTTGGACTAGTTCCTAAAAACAGTGGCAAAATTTTCATTAATAATAAAGAGGTGATAGTTAATAATCCAGTTAAAGCAAAGATGGAAAAGATAGCCTTTATTTCTAACAGAAGAGAAGATGAACTTTGTTTTACTCATAGTATACGCAGGAACATAGCCCTACCCAGTTTAGGTAAAAGACAAAGAGCCGGATTTATAATTCAAAGTAAGGAAAAAAAGGAAGTAAGTGATATCAGTTCAAAAATGAATATCAAAGCCCCCTCACTAGCTACCGAGGTAGGTAATCTTAGTGGGGGCAATAAGCAAAAAGTGGTATTCAGCAAATGGTTACTTACTCAACCGGATCTTCTATTATGTGATGATCCTGCTGGAGGGCTGGATACGGGAGCAAAGTCAGAAGTTTATCATATATTAAGAAGATTGGCCAATGAAGGTAAAAGTATTCTGCTGGTTTTATCTGATATGGTCGAGATTTTAAATCTTCCTGATAGGGTTGTAGTAATAAGTGAAGGAAAGATAGTTAAGGAGTTCAGCAATATAGGATCCGAAGATAGTAAGATGTTGGAAAAGAAAATATTAAAAGCTTCTGCAGGAGTAACTTAGGAATGAAAACAAGAAAAATAGTTGGAGAATGGTATATATATATATTAATGATTGTGATATGGGTTATAGCTAGTCTGATAACTCCTTATTTCAGACAGATGAGTGTCTTTATGACTATAATTGTATTTTCAGTTCCTTTGGCCCTTGTAGCATTGGGTCAGAATTTAGTGATTTTAACTGGAAGATTTGACCTGTCAGTTGGTGGTATCCTAGCTTTATCAACAGTTATAGCTTCAGTAATTATGAAGAATAATTTATTTATTGGGATATTATTCCCACTTCTTTCAGGTACAGTTCTTGGTTTTATAAATGGCATTTGTGTTTCAAGATTTAGGATAGATTCATTTATTATGACATTTGGTATGATGGCTATTAGCCAGGGCGTAGGACTTCTAATAAGAAATTATCCTGGGGGATATATCCCTACAGGATATGTTAATTTTTTATTGAAAAAAACTGGTCCTATTTTATTGACTCCATTATTTATTTTAATAATTGTTTTACTGGTGGGTGAATTTGTACTAAAGAGAACCAATTTTGGCAGGGCTGTCTATGCGGTTGGAAACGATGATGTGATTGCTTACAGATCTGGGATTAATGTGACTTTAATCAGAACTGCAGTATTCACCATAAGTGGTTTTACTGCAGCTATTGCCGGACTTTTTCTTTGCGCGATAATTAGTTGCGGCGATGCGACTGTCGGGGCTTTATATCCGCTTGATTCTATAACTGCAGTTGTCATGGGTGGGACAATCCTTGCTGGAGGGAGAGGAGATTATAAGGGAACAATTGGTGCAGTTTTAATTCTTACTTCCTTGGGGAGGATTTTTAATATGGCTGGGGTAAATATCTGGTATACCTATGTTGCGAAAGGGTTGTTATTATTAATAATAGTAGCAATCAGGATGTTTGGAGTAAGGGAAGAAAAGGAGGTAGCAGAATGACAAGTATAGGATTAAAAAGAAGGAATATAAATAAGGATGTCTTACAAGCAATTATTTTGTTTTCCATGCTGGTTGTTATAATTCTAGTTGCGGGAATTTTGAAGCCAGGTTTTTTCACAATCAAGCATTTATTAACAGTTATGCATGACACATCAATACTTGGAATATCTGCTATAGGGCAGACCATAGTTATTCTTACTGGCGGAATAGACCTTTCTGTAGGCGCAACTATGCTTCTGGCAGATGCAGTTGGAGCTATGCTCTTAGGCGGCGAAAATAGAATAATACCGATTTTAATCTGCCTGGGGCTGGGACTTCTAATTGGTGCAATAAATGGAGCAGGGGTAGCCTTTTTGAGGATTCCGCCATTTATAATGACTTTGGGAATGATGACGATACTTACAGGTAGTATTTTTATTTTTGCCAAAACAAGAGGTTTTGCTTCACCGATTCTCAGATATTTAAGCGTTGAAAAGGTAGGTAATATTCCCATTCTAATTATTATATGGATTTTTCTTACTATAATAATGGCAGTTATAATGAGCCTGACTGTATTTGGTAGGGCAGTTTATGCAATAGGAAGCAATCCAATAGCGTCTTATCTTTCAGGTATAAAGAACAAGAGAGTAATTTTTTTAGTTTATGCAATTAGTGGCATGTTTGCAGCTATTGCTGGGCTATTTTTGTTAGGATATACCGGTGTGCCTGAGCTTACCTATAGGGGGGGAGGTCTTGGCTCTGAGTATACATTGGCATCTATTGCTGCTGTCATTATTGGTGGAACGGTTTTTGTCGGGGCTCGAGGTGGATTAGAAAGAACTATATTTGGTGTTTTAGTGTTGAAAGTCCTATTCAGTATATTAACTATGGTGGGAATAGGTGAATCAGGTAAACTAATTGCACAGGGTTTAATAGTCATAGTTATAGTTGGTATATATATGAGGTTAGAGAAATTATGAGAATTTGCCTTTCAAACTTCATAAACGGAGGCTGATCAGAGAAAAAAAGTAGCTGAAATAGCAACAAAGAAAATAGATGGTAAGATAAGCTTAGGAGTTCATGTGGGTTCTACCAATACAAAGACTGCAGTTAACCTGGCTATGTTTATTTCAGAAAATAGTTTAGTAGGATTATTATTTATTTTATATTAAATTTCATAAGGATCTGTTTTTCTTTTCGTGAATTAAAATCAAATAATTTCTTTGAGGTAAGAAAAGTCCCCACAAGTTCTTGACACCAACCATTTTTCGATAGTATAACATTTTTCGAGGGATTTGATACAAGGATTAGAAAGTTGTAAGATAAACCCAGTTAGAGAACTTTCTCTAAACGGGGTAAAAATACCAGAATCAATCAGAGACAAAAAGGCGGTGGAGAAGGTGCTGCGCCAGGACATTGTATCCACTCCAGCTGCCAATCTCTCTACCGACATCTTATCTAACATTATTGGTATCAAAAATCTGATATTGCTGTCAACCTCTGGTAACTGTTTTTTAAGATGTCGATAAGGAGGTTCTGGAATCTCAATTTGTAACCACATCTTGAAGCCAGGACAAATTAATTAATTTTCGGGGAGTTTTTATTATATGCAACAAAAAAGTTTATCAGTGGTTTCAATAGTAAAATCAAAAACTTCTATCTATAACGAAATTGATTTTAACGAAATGATTTCACGATCAATTGTTAACTTGGAGTCTAAGGGAGTGAAGGTTCCTTCGAGTGGGAATGTTTTTATTAAGCCTAACGTTATTATGGGGGCATCAGCAAAAGAGAGCATAACTACAGAGCCCAAGTTGATATATAGTTTAACTAAACATCTAAAAAAGAGGGGTGTAAAAAAAGTATATATAGGCGACTCGCCCGTAAGCTATTTAAGAGCTAAGGAAGCATTTAAAGCAACGGGTATGGATATTGCAATTAAAAAATCTGGAGGGGAATTTGTAAATATCGATGATGAATCGGAAAGAACCATAATTAAACTACCTAATAGCGACATGATAGAAAATATTTCAGTTCCTAAAAAGGCATTAGAAGCAGATTATATTATTAATTTTGCCAAATTAAAAACCCATAGGATTGCTGCAATGACCTGTTGTGTCAAAAACTGGGTTGGTTTTATTCCTCAAGATATCCGCTTAAAATTCCACCAGACACGTTTACCAAAATTGGTTTCAGAAATGCACCAGGTATTACCAGAAAGACTTTGTTTTGCCGATGCGATTATTGTTGGAGAAGGCGATGGCCCTGATTTATCAACTCCCAAATATTTAGGAGCACTATTGTCTTCAAATGATCCAGTTGCCCTTGATTCCATAGCTTCTGAGTTAATTGGCATAAATAGAAGTGACCTTATATTTGATTGGACCGCATATTTTGATGGTATAGGGGAGATAGAGAAAAGTAGAATAAAGATTATTGGTCAAAATTCTACTGAGGGAACGATTCATGTTAAAAAACCTGTGAGTGTTTTATATAATAGGTTTCCATGTAATATTATTTTGGGAGGACTTTGCGAAGGTTGTTTTGCTTGGTTTATGGGCCCGGCACTTTTTTGGGAGAGAGATAGAATATGGGAAGAAATTAATAAAAATGTGGGTAAACCAACTTTTATGCTTGGTTTCAATGCTGATGATATTCATTATGAAAAACATTTAAAAGAAGGACCCTACTTTGTTGTTGGAGATTGTCCACCAAACAAATATAGAAATGACCCAAGAACAATTCATATAAAAGGATGTTGTCCTGGTCCGGCAATCCCTGAAACCATACTAAAAAATTGTAAAATAAGAGAAGGTGATAAATGGAAATGAAAGAACCAAAAATAATTGATTTAACTTATACATTGAGGAGCGATATGCTTGTCTATCCCGGAATGGAAAGACCTGTTTTTCAATGGCTGGGACGAGTCAATTCGGAAGGTTATAATATAACCAAATTAACTATGCTTACTCATACTGGAACACATATTGATGCGCCTAAACATTTTTTAGATGATGTTGCTTGTGTAGACGAAATACCGTTACAGAGATTATTTGGGAGAGCGAATATTTTTAGGTATAAGAAAGAACCGGAAGGGCAAGAAATAACTTTAGACGATATAGTATCCTCGGAATTTCAACTTGAAGAGGATCAAATTTTCATATTAGAAACCGGGATAGAAAAATTTGCGGAGACCAAGCTATACAATGAAAAATATCCATTTCCCTCTGAAGAAGTTGTAAATTGGCTGATAAACAAAAAAATCAAAGCATACATGACTGATGCAACAACGGTTGATCCTGCAGGAACAAAAGACAACACTAATCATCATCTTCTATTGGGAGCGGGAATACCAATCGTAGAAAATTTAAAGAACCTTCAATTAATTCCCAAGAATGAATATTTTTTTATAAGCGCATTGCCAATAAAATTAAAAGGGAGAGACGGCGCCCCTTGCAGGGCAATTGCTCTTACAGGTTTTTAATAATTCATTTAAAAAAGGAGAAAACAATTGAATACTTTAAAGAACAAAGTAGCCCTTGTAACTGGCTCCACAAGAGGAATAGGTAGGGCGATTGCAATTCGATATGCTAAAGAAGGTGCCAATGTTGTCGTTAATGGTTCGAGATCTATCGATGAAGCGAAAAGCGTAGTCAATGAGATAAAAGTTCAAGGCGGTTCAGCCATTTATGTTATTGATGATGTTTCTACCCTAAAAGGTGTATCTAGTATTATCGATACCACACTTGATACATATCATAAGATTGATATTGTAGTTTGCACAGTTGGAAAGCACGAGGAATTTAATGCCTTTAAAACAAGTTTAGAAGATTGGGAAAGAATGATTAAAATTAATCTCACCTCTACTTTTTTAACTAGTATAAAAGCAGCAGAAGTAATGAAAAAACAGAAATTTGGTAAAATTATTACTATTTCATCAAAAATGGGAATAGTAGGCGCAGAGGGAAGCGTGGCATACTGCACGGCAAAAGCCGGTGTAATTATGCTCACAAAAGTACTGGGTATTGAGCTTGCAAAATATGGAATACAGGTAAATTGTATAGCCCCGGGGGTCAC
>SOIY01000238.1 GCA_004376785.1 Candidatus Stahliibacteriota bacterium
GAAATAATTAAATTATTAGGTATTTAAACTCACCTGGTGTATCTGAAATCCCGTCCGAGTGAGAAAACCAAACTATAGCGGATATTTTCATCTTGATGTTGTCTATGGAAATCGCCAATGCTTCCGACTATCTGGAGTGGTCCTATTGGTGTGTTTGTTTTTAGGCCTATACCTACACCTAAATGAATATCCTCTGAAGAAATCTTGCTGGATTTGATAAGTTTATCTATGCGTTTAAATGAAGCCACATTTGAAAAGCACTGCAGGTATAGTGGGTAAGTACTTTGATTAAAGAGATCGCATATCTTAAAATTCATACCAAAGCGCAAGACTACTTTATGTTTAGTAGTAAATTCTTCTTTATCAAAGCCAATAAAATTCATGCCACCTGTATAAAAATATGTAGACCAGGAAAGTTTGTCGAAAGATACCCCTATATCCAATCCAGGGTGCATCACAAACCATGAGGAAAGAGGTATCAGATGGTCTGCGGAGAAGTCTATCTTCAGAAATTCATCCGTAGCACCAAGTTTGCTTGATGAATACAATACATTAAGTCGGCAGGCCAAACCTTTAGAAGGTAGATAGAGGTCGTCGACATTATTGAATTCCAAATTCATAGTGGGACCAATGATCCATTCTTCTGACGGAAGGGTATCAAAGGCAGGAAGTGAAGGTAGACGATAGACAACCTGGTGTCCATCAAAACCTGCATTAAAAAAGGCATTGTGGCTAATAGAATAACCAATTTCAGCGATAGCGCCACGATAATCAGTATTGTAGTCAGCTAGCCAGTTTCCATCTTCATAGTACGCACGGTCAATCGAACCCCAGAAACCGTCTATCCCGTAGCCAAATGGTAATGCAAACAGGCGCGTATCAGTAAGACCAAGTCTGTATTCATTCGGATCACCCAGATTAATGGCGGCACGTACACATACACCAGATCCTTTGATATTACTCTGTCCGACCTCGAACCCTATTGTTGCATTATCTTCATTGTCATACCGTATTCCAAGCAAATAAAAACCGTATGCCTGTTCCTGCACTTCAACCACCACATCAACAGAATCTTCTTTAATAAATTCTAATCGATAGTTTACATTATTAAAGAGTCCGGTATTGAATAATCGGACCAGATCATCATATAATCTATCAAAACATAGCTCCATGCCTGGTTTTGTTCTCATCTTGTGCTGCACTGTTGCCTCGCGCGTAACCTGCAGTCCTTCAAAACGCACTGCGTGTACTCCTGGTAAGGCTCTATCATTAATTTCTTTATGTTCGGTAACAGGTCTGCGACCAGCAAGTTTGGCTCTGATCTCAGGGAGGGCTTGTATAGCTGCTGCCTCGCCTGCTGTAATTAATTCTTTTACTTTTGAATAATCTGATGCCTGAAACTGCTCAAGATTTGGTTCTATAACTACATCAGCAAGCTGTTTTTGCCGTTTAATATCCTCAAAACCAACTAATGTGGTAGTTCGGGATATGACATCAATCATAGAAATTCCTTGTTCATCATCATATTGTGTTGTTAGAACTGCGATGATGAAATCCGGTTGTAATTCAAGCAATGGATCCACAGGGAAATATTGAAGGACACCACCGTCGACTAATTTTTTATCAGCCAATATCTGCGGGGCGAACACACCAGGAATTGCAATACTTCCACGAATTGCTTGTTCCAGACTCCCTTGTTTCAGCACTACCTTGCATCCAGTTACAAGATCAACAGCGATTACCCGGAATGGTATTACTAAACTATCAAAATTATAAAATGTGTTATATTCAATTTTAGATAGGAGCTTTATTAAGAGGAATTCAATTTTTTGTAAAGATATCAATCCACTTGGTACAGAAGGGAAGAAGTTTCTGTGTGTCAGTCTAAATACATACCTATGACTTTTTTGTCGCTCGGACAGATATTGGGTACCAAATGATAAAGTCGGGCTGAAAAGAGTGGACCACTCTATATTGATAGTAATACTTTCAATCTGTGCAGGTTTATATCCGGCTGCATATAAACCGCCTATGATTGATCCCATACTGTTTGTGGAAAGGTACGACACAGGTATACCTTCGCGCTCTAAGACTTTTAATACACCTATGTGTGCTAATCCTAGGGCTCCTCCACCTGACAGAGCCAACCCTATTCTGACGTGGTTTGTATCATCGGGCACTGGCTTCGCTAATAAGGGAAATATGGAAATAATTACGAGTATACCCAGCTTTCTATTCACATTTTCTCCTTATGTATTCAAAAAACTAATCAATATACATCAGAAAGACTGGTGAATTAGGCGTTAGATTTTAATAAATTTTACTACAGTTAGTTTACTTTGATCTACCGCAGCACTTTTTGTATTTTTTGCCACTACCACAGGGGCACGGATCATTCCTGCCGACCTTTATCTCAGGTTCAGGTTTCTTTGTAATTTTCTTTTTTGTTACCTTGGTTTTTTTTGC
>SOIY01000002.1 GCA_004376785.1 Candidatus Stahliibacteriota bacterium
TATTTAATTGGCCAATGTTGTAATTGATGCAGAGGTTTTGGAAGTGAGACCAAACTGGTCCCATGACCAGTGCTGTCATTTCTTCCCTCCTGGTAATAGTAAACCTTGATAAATATTTAGATTAAAGATAGTGGTGAGAAATTTTGATGAATCTACTTGGTGTGAGGAAAAGAGATTGATGAGGTTAGTAAAGCAGACCCGACCGGGCATGCAAACCTGAGCCCTCACTTCTTAGCTTCCATAGAGATTAATCGAAAATAATGCATTATTTACATTATATTTATCTTTTTAGTAATGTCAAGGTGCTATTTTCATTAAAAGTACTTGCTCTATTTGCCCACGTTCCTATAATTTTAACCCTACCAGGGTTTTCAGCTGTGATACGACCAATTACAAGTGCTTCAAATTTATATTTTTTCGTGAATAGATTAATTTTTTCTTTAGGGGATAATATCGTTTTTTATTAAATGAATAAGGTTACTATTTCGATTTTTTTACTAAATCAGCAAGAGTTTGATTGCCAAAAGTCTTTTTTATTGATTCAGCCAAATCTGACCAGAGTTTTCTGGTAGGACAATTTTTTACCAGTGTGCAGAGGTTAGGATTATCCAGACAATCAACCGGGGCAAATGACCCTTCTAATATTTTATAAATTCCAATCACCTTTATTTTACTTGGAGATTTGATTAAATAATAACCACCTTTTGACCCTCTTGTAGCTCCTATTAATCCTGCAGTCCTTAATGTTATAACAATCTGCTCCAGATATTTCTTAGATATGTTTTCGCATTCAGCAATGTCCTTGAGGAGTACAGGTCCTTTCTGGTAATTCGCTGCCAAGTCTACTAAAAGCCTCAACCCATAACGAAACCTGGATGATACTTTCATAATTTTTTAAACTCCTTACTAATCATTTATATATAATATAATAGTATCTACATCTCCATAGATGTCTGGATACCACCCCTGGCTTGGCCATCCTGTATTCTCAGTGCTATCAATAACAATAAATACAATACGACCCTGCTGTTTTGTTGTACCATAACAGACACTATCCATTTCAAAAAAGCCTGGAAAAGAGTTTTCATATCGTGTGATTGTTTCCCTCGCCCTCATTTGATCTACATTATAGGGATTAATATCCCAGATTTTAAGTTTTATATTATTGACCCCAGTAGTATCGTGTATTACCCAACCATATAGATGACAGACAAATGGTTCTTCTTCTGTAGTGCAATTCAAGGCGAGTATAGCAATAAGGAAAGCAAATATCATTAATTTTTTCATTCTATTTCTCCTAATTTTCTATATATTTAATATTATTATGTACAATATACTTGTAAAGTCAAGAGATTTGTATATAATCGTTTTTATGAAGATTTTAATATTGGCATTACCTGTTGGTTCTGGTCATGTTAAGGCTGCTAAAGCAATAAGCCACGCACTCACAAACATAGACCCGGATGTCCAGATAAGATATGAAAACTGTTTTAAATGGGTATATCCATTATATGGTTATTTGTACACCACAATATATGATTTTGGTCAGAAAAAAGCACGAAATTTACTCAAATTTTTATATGGCGGGGTCGGTGTAAATTCTGGCTCTTCCCAGTTGCTCTATAGAATGCATAAGATTCTTGCATGTAGATTCAGATATTTGTTAGAGGAGTATAAACCGGATTATATCCTCTGTACACATTTTTCGCCGGGTTATTTTTCGGCATTGTATAAAAATTCATATCATTATAAAATTGGTATTGTTGTGACTGATTACTATGTCCATCCACATTGGGTCAATAATGAGATCAATCACTATTTTATCCCCCATGAGTTTTTAACTGAGCAGATAATGTCGTATGGCGTAAGCAAAGAACAGGTTTTTCCATTTAGCATCCCAGTGGCTCTGGAGCTTGAAGGTGAAATTGACAAAGATGCTGCACGTAAGCGGTTTGGTCTGTCAAAAAAGAGAATCTCTGCAGTTGTTATGGGCAGCAGGGTTTTTGGCGGTGAGTGGTTTGAACTTGTTAAAGAAATTGTGGATTTTGATTATGACCTTCTTGTGTTGTGTGGTGACAACAAAGAGGTGATGGAGAAAATAAAAAAACTCAAAGGTAAATCAAAATTGAGCACGTATGGCATGGTAGAGCACATCCATGAATTGATTGCAACGACTGATATTCTTATTACTAAAGCTGGAGGTATAACTACTACAGAATGCACAAAGGTTGGTCCCTGTTTATTATTTGCAAATTCTATTGTCGGGCTTGAGGACAAAAATGAGGATTTTTTTATTAGTCATAATGCTGCATTGAAACTTACAAAAGAAAATGCAAAATCTGTTATGTCTGATCTGTTATCTCATCCCAAAAAGATTACTGAGATGAGAAGAAATTTAAAGAATATAGGTAAAAGAAAAACAGCGATTAATATTGCCAGAGTCATTTTGGGATCAGGTCTCAA
>SOIY01000049.1 GCA_004376785.1 Candidatus Stahliibacteriota bacterium
TATATGTTGACTTTGCTAAAAATATGAATATAATACTACTATGGAAGAACGTATAAGCACTGTATACATCGAAGATGAAATAAAATCTTCATATTTAGATTATGCAATGAGTGTAATTGTTGGCCGCGCATTGCCAGATGCACGTGATGGACTCAAACCAGTGCAGCGGCGCATTCTTTACGCCATGAATGAGGCGCATTTGTTATCGAATCGACCGTTTAAGAAATCAGCCACGGTCATTGGCGACGTGCTTGGTAAATATCATCCTCATGGTGATATGGCAATCTATGATGCTCTTGTCCGTATGGCTCAAGGTTTTTCAATGCGTTATGTTTTGATAGACGGTCAGGGTAATTTTGGTTCGATTGATGGTGATGCAGCAGCAGCATACCGTTATACTGAGGTAAGGCTTACATCACTTGCTGAAGAAATTCTAAGAGATTTAAATAAGAATACTGTTGATTTTATCCCTAATTTTGATGATAGGCTAAAAGAACCCACTGTCTTACCGGCAAGTTATCCAAATCTATTATGTAATGGTTCATCAGGTATTGCAGTGGGTATGGCAACAAATATTCCACCCCACTGTTTGAGTGAATTAATTTCTGCCCTGACAGCGATGATTGATAATCCTAAAATTAAAGATGAAAAACTGTTTTCAATTGTACCAGGACCAGATTTTCCAACAGGTGGTATTATTATCGGTAGAAGCGGTATTAAACAGGCATATGAAACAGGTAAAGGAAGGGTTATAATTAGAGGTAAAGCAAGAGTTGAAGATATAAAATCCGGTAAACAGGCAATCGTCATAACAGAAATTCCATATCAGGTGAACAAAAGTACACTTTTAGAAAAAATCGCCTCGCTGTCTCGTGCAAAAAGGATTGAGGATGTTACAGATCTCAGAGATGAATCAGACAAAGATGGTATACGGATTGTAATTGAGTTGAAAAGGGATGCGAATCCCCAAATAACATTAAACAACCTTTATAAATACACTTCTTTGCAGACAACCTTCAGTATTCAGCTTCTCGCTCTTGTGCACGAAGCGCCAAAGATTCTTACTTTAAAAGAAGCATTACAGAATTTCCTTGATTTTCGATTTGAAGTAATAACCCGTAGAACAAAGTTTGAGTTGTCCGAGGCGGAAAAACGAGCCCATATTCTTGAAGGATTGAAAATCGCCATTGAAAATATTGATGAGGTCGTCAAAATTATCAAGAAATCCAAAGATGTTAAAATGGCAAAAAAGAGATTGATTGAAAGATTTTCATTCACTGAAATTCAAGCCCAGGCAATACTCGATATGAGATTGGCGAGATTAACCAATCTTGAAAAAGAAACCCTGGAAAAGGAATATCTTGGTTTAATCAAAGAGATTGCTCGATTAAAATCAATTCTTGTTTCACCAAAAGGTGTTTATCAAATGATAAAGAAAGAATTAAAGGAGCTGGATGCAAAATATCAGGAACCGAGAAGGACCCTGATTATTGACGCTGAACCTGAAGAGCTTACTATTGAAGACCTTATTGGTGAAGAAGATATGGTTATCACCCTTACTCAACGGGGATATATAAAGCGGCAACCAATCACCACTTATCGAAATCAAACGCGTGGTGGTCAAGGAAGAAAAATTGTTGAAATTGGCGAGGAGGATTTTGCCAACCAATTACTTATTTCTGTAACCACTGATACTTTATTATTTTTCTCAGATAAGGGTAAGGTCTTTGCTCGCAAGGTTTATGAAATTCCTGAAGCAGGTCCGTTTTCTAAGGGACGGTCTATTGCCAATTTTATTGAAATGAGTGAAGGAGAAAAAGTTACTGCCTGTCTATCTATAAAGGATTTTTCGCCGAACCATTTCATTCTTATGGCAACCAAAATGGGTAAAGTAAAGAAAACCAATCTTGCCGATTTTTCAAATATTAGAAGAAAAGGAATAATTGCAGTCAATCTTGTTTCTGGGGATCGGCTCATTGCCGCTGGGCTTACCAATGGCAAGAATTCGATACTTCTCACGACCAGAGATGGTTTAACAATCAGATTTTCAGAAAAATTGATAAGAGCAATGGGCAGGAGCGCAGCTGGTGTAAGGGGAATCAGATTGACTAAAGGTAATGAGGTAGTTGGTTTTAATATCGCACGCGAAGACGAGGATATGTTAATCATTGGTCAAAAGGGAATTGGTAAAAGGGTTAAGTTTGCTTCAATCGGTGAAAAAGGCAGAGCTGGTAAAGGAATGAAGGCAATGACGATTGACGCAAAAACAGGTAAGATTGCGGGCGTGACCAGTGTTAATGATGAAGATGATTTAATAGTAATGACAAAGGCAGGTAAGGTTATAAGAACTCCAGTACACAAAATCAAGGTTCTGCGCCGTCAGGCAAAAGGTGTTAAGATTATATCTTTAGCAAAGAATGATATAGTGTGCTCTATTGCCTGTGTAAAAGCACAAGTATAA
>SOIY01000273.1 GCA_004376785.1 Candidatus Stahliibacteriota bacterium
GGGCAAGCTGGTTTGATTAATATTAAAGACTGATCAAATAGTGATTTGACATCCTGTTTTGTGCATGCCAAATCCGATATTAAATAATTTTCCTTTGACATTCATTTTATCTTTCTTTACTTTTGCTGCCATCAATCATTGTTTCTTTTTCTTAATACACTTACAACACCCTTAAACGGGGTTTGATATTAAAAACAAACATGTACTTGTTATGTGAGGAGGAAAATGAAAGTTGGAATTGGATACTGTAATGAAGAAGATGCTCTCTTATCAGGCAAAAAAGTAGCTGAAAATGCAATAGCAAAGAGCAAAATAGACAGTCCTGATTTTATATTTTCTTTTTGCAGTGGACAGCTTGATCATGATGAATTCTTTAGAGGACTGCAATCCGTTGTGGGCAATAAGGTACCAATAATTGGCGGTTCAGCAATTGGCGTGATCACTAACGATTATTTGTCATATGAAGGGTATCCTGCCGCTGCTGCAGTAGTGCAGTTAGATACACTTCGACTTAGAGTAGGTGCAGTCGATAATTTGGATAGAGATGAAAGATTAGCAGGAATAAAATTAGCAAAAAAATTAGCAAAGGAACCAGAAGACAGTCTTTTACTTATATTCTATGATTCAATAAAAATTCCTGCAACAGATGATATACCCCCGGTTCTAAATGCCTCATCACCGCTACTTGAAGGGATAGAACAAGAACTCCACTCAAATGTGCCCATTATAGGTGCAGGTGTAATAGGAGATTATGACCTTAGCCCCGCAAAGCAGTTTTGTGGCTCTTATGTTGGCAACCAAAGTGTTGTTGGGGCTTTATTAGCTGGAGATTTTAAGCCCTACTTTCGTATTATGCATGGCTGTAGCCCGTTAGATGGTGTGTATCATAGGATTACAAAAATACAGGGTTCAAACATTTATGAATTGGATGGCAAACCAATTGTTGAAATGATTGATGAGTTATTTGGCAATCAGGACTGGCGGTATCACCATCCTGTCGATCTCTTAACAATAGGCAGAAACCTTGGATCAAGATTTGAGGAATCTAAAGAAGGTAATTATGTTAATAGACTGATTACAGGAATTTTACCAAATGGAGAAGGTATTGGTATTTTTGAACCAGACTTTGAAGAAGGTACAGAAATACAATTTATGTTACGGGACACTACAAAAATGATAGAATCAGCAAAGAGAAATTCAGCAGAGCTAATGGAGCAAATAAAAACAGAGGGAAGAAAAGCTCTTTTTGGAATGTATATTGATTGTGCGGGACGGACGGCAAAATACTTAAACACCAAAATTGAAGAAGCTTCAGAAATACAGGAGGTATTTAATCAATATAATATTCCATTATTAGGTTTTTATTCTGGAGTTGAAATTGCCCCTCTTCTTAAAAAGAGTAGAGGGCTAGACTGGACAGGAGTCTTGCTGGTTTTGGCTGAGGATTAAACGTTTATTCCTCTCAATACAATATCCCCTTCATTAACGCCAATATCCTTAGCTATGACATAGCATTTTGCCTTTAGCATAAAAAATATAGGCTTTTTTTCATCAGAAAGCCCCTCATAATTTCCTTGTCCCTTGCTTATCACAAATTTTGACTCATTATATATCTCTTTAAATTCACTACTACATGTTTTAAGGATGGTACCAGGAGCATCTGTCCCGGATGATAATATAGTTGCAACTTTATCTATTCCTGCCAGTATTGCATCATTATATGTTACATCATTTATAACAGGACCATCTCTAACAACATATATCACTGGCTTTTTCAATTCTTCTATTAAAATTCTATCAAAAACAGATTCTCCAGCATTATCGCCAATATAAAAAATCTCATCAGTCTTGCCTAAATACTCCTTGAATTTACTGTAATCACATATCGCAAAATCTTTTCTAAGCACTTCATGTATTTCTCTATCAATATCAAAATCCCTATTCACACCAAAGTCGATTATATTACCAGCAATCGCAATTCTTATTGCTACAAGAAGTTTATCATCTGATTTTTCAACTCTCTGTTTTAAACTCTTATATAATGAGAGAGCTTTTTTGGTGCTCTCGATTTTGATTTTCTTATATGGATCAGATTCCCCTGTGATTTCTCTTACTTTCTTATATATCAGCCTTCCGGTTTCTGGTGGAGTGCTCTCAAGAGGAATGTCCTTTAGCACCATTCCTATTTCATCTAAAAGTTTCTTTATTTTCTTTTCATCATCTGTTGCTATTCGTCCTGCACGAAGTGCTTGATTGAAAAAACATGGAATACAGTCAAGATATGTTTTCATTTAACCCTTTTTTGTCGAATTTTTTATCTGCTACTCTGCCTAAAATTTTTGCGGCTAAAAGAAATCCAACTTCTTTTAGCCGCCACCTTTAATGCGGCAAATATCGCTGCACTTATACACCATCCAGGTGTATTGTTAAGTCTGCGGAATGAGTCAAATCACCTCCAT
>SOIY01000274.1 GCA_004376785.1 Candidatus Stahliibacteriota bacterium
AAAAACTGTGGACAGATATTCGATTTTTTGAAGCTTAAAAAATCAGAAAAAGCAAAATGTAAAAAGTGTGGGAGTACAAATCTTGAAAAACAGTTTGCAGCATTTGGTGTAAGAATGAATGATTCCTCATCTACCAGTGGCTCAAGCTGTCCTACAGGTACGTGTCCACTTTCAAGTAATTAGGGGAATTTATGCCCATTTACGAATATAAATGTGAAGATTGCAATAAAATAACTGAAATATTTCTAAAGAGCAAAGAAGACAAAGAAACCCCTGTATGCAAACATTGTGGTTCAAAAAAATTAACCAAACAAATTTCAGCACCAGGTGCAGTTATAATGGGAAGCTCGTATCCCAAAGGAACTACTTGCTGCGGCAGAACTGAACGCTGCGATACTCCTCCCTGTTCAAGCGATGGTGCTTGCAAGCGATAAAATATATTTCCCACAACCTGAGGGAAACTGAATGATTCAGGTGGATCAGGAATTATGCGTTGGGTGTGGTTTATGTATAAGCATTTGTCCAAGCGACGCAATTAGTCTATTATTTAATAAAGCATATATTGATCATAGAAAATGTACTGGTTGTGAGATTTGTATTTCGACCTGTCCACTTGCAGTAATAAAAAAGGTAATTGTAACCGAAGTAGATGGATTAAAAATAAAAATTCAAAATCACCAAAAAAGGTAAAATGGCTTTCACAGAGGCTCGATAAATTTGCTGCAATTAAAAACAAATAATATAGGCAAAAGAAAACAATGAAGATAACTATTGTTTTTGACAATTACCTACATAATCCAGAGCTGAAAACTGAATGGGGATTTTCATGTTTGATTGAAGGCTTTGAGAAAAATATTTTATTCGATACAGGCAGTGACGGCGAAATTCTGCTCGAGAATATGCAAAAACTAAAACTTAACCCTAAAAAGACTGATGCAATAATAATCTCCCATAACCACTGGGATCATACTGGCGGACTAAAGTCTTACCTGAATAATAATCCAAATGCTGGTGTCTATCTGCTTCCATCATTCTCAGATAATCTTAAGAATTTTGTAGAGAAAACTGGCGCAAATATGTTCGAAAACAATGAACGTAAAATGTTGTTCTCCCACGTCCATACTACAGGAACACTTGGTTCAGCTATAAAAGAACAATCACTCATAATTGAAACAAAAAAGGGGCTTGTGATTATTACTGGCTGCGCACATCCTGGAATTACAAATATTATAGAAAATGTGAAAGAGCACTTAAAGCAGAGCATCTATATGGTTTTTGGCGGTTTTCATTTAGGAGGGCATCCTGACTCTGCATTAAAACAGATTATCGAACAATTTCAAAAATTTGAAGTGAAACACGCTGGACCAAGCCATTGCAGTGGCGAACGCTGCCGTGAATTGTTTGCCAATGCATACAAAGAAAATTTTATGGACATCGGCGTTGGTAAAATCATTGAAATAATATGATCATATCATTTGCCAGCGGCAAAGGAGGGACTGGTAAAACAACAATTGCAATAAACTTTGCATTATTTTTATCCCAGCAAAACAACCATCCCCCAATTCAATTCCTTGATTGTGATGTTGAAGAACCAAATGCTGCAATTTTTTTGAAACCTAAATTCACTGAAACCATTTCTGTTGGTATACCAGTACCTGTGGTTGACTTTAAAAAATGTACATATTGTGGCAAATGTGCAGAGGTCTGTGCTTATAATGCAATTGCCGTGGTAAACCCTGCTAAATATATACAAACTAAAAACAAAAAGATCAATGAAGAAACATCCAATATTTTATCTAACGGGGTTAAACAGGATGTTCTTATTTTTTCTGAACTCTGCCATGGCTGTGGCGGGTGTACACTACTCTGTCCTGAAAATGCAATATCTGAAACAAATAGAGAAATCGGCATTATGCAAATAGGAAAGGCAGACACAATTGAATTTATCCATGGTAAATTGAATATTGGTGAACCAATGGCACCACCACTTATTAGAGAAATCAAAAAGAAAAAACTGGGAGACAAGGAGAAACGGAGACACGGTGGAAATGATCAATTACCAATTAACCAATTAACTAATCACCAATTCACTATTATTGATGTTCCTCCAGGAACTTCCTGCCCCGTGATCGAAGCAGTAAAAGGAAGTGATTTTTCAATTCTTGTTACTGAACCGACACCATTTGGATTACATGACCTGAAACTTGCCGTCGAGACCTTGCGTAAAATCAATATCCCCTTTGGCGTTGTGATTAATCGTGATGGTATTGGCGATAGTAAAACGGATCAGTACTGTAAAAAAGAAAATATACCTGTGTTAATGCGTATTCCTATGGATAGGGAAATTGCTATTGCCTATTCGAATGGTTTTCCTTTAATAAAAATCAATACTAAATATGAAGCTAAGTTCTCAGAATTATACAAAAAGATAATAAACGAGTTT
>SOIY01000317.1 GCA_004376785.1 Candidatus Stahliibacteriota bacterium
TATTTTCACAGACATAACCAAAGATAATAGGTTGTCTCCTGATACGTTTGATAAACTAATTGAGGTAGTTAAAAATGGATAAGAATGAATTAATTACTAAGCAGCAACTAGAGATTGAATCTCTAAAAATTGTAATATCTGGTTACAAGAGCGCTTGTGCTGATGCGCGGAACTTCCTTTGGAGGCCAGAGCAGTGGAGCACTAAATGCCCTGATTTTCCTAAAGTTGCTATGAATGGAATTGTGAGAGCAAGACAGGCTCTTGAAGATATAGATTAGTTAAGAGGATTAAACAATGAAAGCATTTAAAGGACTTGTAAGCATATTTATTATGTATGTGGCCGCTTTTGCTGTTGCTATTATTTTCGGAACAGTCGGAAATTCTGTATTCTAAATCTTAAAAAAGGACTAATCTTTACAGATAGCGTATACTATTATCCTAGAACGGTGATTTTAGGCAATTAAAGATATTATAATTTTTTAAAATAGGTGAAAGATCATGTATAAGGATTTAATTGTTAAATATATAAATAACATGGAGCAATATTGTGAAATTAAAATAAACACAAATTGGGCAGGTGTTGAATATGAATTTCGCAATAGAACAAATGAAGACTCAGAACGCATTATTTCAGTTGAAGTGTGTCCTATAACAATATATTAGGAGAATATCATGACAGTTAAAAATAAAACACAAAAAACTCTATGGCCTTATATAGAATTAATTACTGGATGGAACCCAATTAAATCAAATCGTAGTATTACTGTTACCCCTATTGCGCCGATAAGAATAATTAGCATTAATATTGATTTAAAAGGTGAATAAAATAGCAACTAAAAAGAAAGCAACCAGCAAGAAGAAAGCAACTAAAAAAAAGGTTGTTAAAAAGCGCTCGACTAAAAAAAAGGCAAGTAAGAAAAAGACAGCCAAAAAGAAAACCAATAACCGGATAGGCGGCAAAAACTCTAAAGCTGTTATCCGCACAGAAGAAGAATCAAAAAGTGCTATGTATGGCAATTCCTTCTGGAAAGTTAGAAGCTCCCACGGCAGAAACCCAATATTCAAAAAGCCTAATGATTTATGGGATGCATGCCTTCAATATTTCACATGGGTTGAAGAAAACCCATTAAAAGAAGAAAAGCTATTTTCATTTCAGGGCGAAACTCACACAGGGGAAATAAATAAAATACGCGCTATGACTATTGGAGGGCTATGTATCTTCCTAGGCGTTAGTCGAGATACATGGAAAAACTATAAAAAGAAGAAAGATTTTTTAGTAGTCACTAGCGAAGTAGAAGAAATTATTAAGAGCCAAAAGTTTGAAGGAGCCGCAGCAGACTTGCTAAATGCCAATATTATAGCCCGTGATTTAGGATTAAAAGAGAAGACAGAATTAACGGGTGAAAACGGTAAACCCGTTAGCGTTGGTTTCTATTTACCTTCAAATGGTCGAGAACAAGATTCATCAAAGGACGGACCATGAATATACCTAATTGGATAAAACCGTTATTTTGTAATTTGCCAAAACACGCGCCACTACTTAGATATTCCGGTATGTGCAAACTAGGTTATGTTTGTGAAATCTGCGGATATGAATGGTATGAAAATAGAGTAAGAACAAAACCCGATCTTAAATTAGCTGATAAAAGCTTAGGTGAAAACAATGATAACTAAACAAGAATTAGATAATGCAGTAAAGCAGGAAAACGAAGCACAAGAAATAATCAATCAGTATTATCGTGAACAGCAAGAAGCCTTTGATCGGCGTATGAAAGAAAATCCAATTTTCACAGATGAAGAATTATTTTATTCAGCTATTACATTATGTCCTTGTGGCCATGGTTTGGCATATCCAAGAAATTGTAGTGTAAATCATTATTGGGATTGTTCAGCAATCCTTAAAGGTGAAGTCGACGAAGCAGTTGAGCATGTAGCACAATTACCTTTTTCAATGACTTCAATCAAAGGTGAAAGCGAACACAATGGAACGACCAGGGGAGTTTTTAAACCTAAAGAATCATGAGTGCAAAAATATTACCTTTTGAAAAAATAAAAATGGATGAAGATGTTGTCTTTGTTCCTCAGGAGGGCAAACAAAGCGATTTTCTTTCATCAAGTGCCGATATAGTTATTTATGGCGGTGCTGCGGGTGGTGGTAAAACTTATGGGCTTTTATTAGAAGCGGCAAGAAATACAGGTAATCCTAATTTTGGTGCGGTTTTCTTCAGAAAGAATTCAACACAAATCACAAATGAAGGTGGTTTATGGGATACATCACTCGATGTTTATCCGTACCTGGGGGCGGAACCAAGAACAACACGAAATGATTATAAATTTCCTTCAGGTGCAAAAGTATCATTTAAGCACTTAGAATATGATCAAACGGTTTTAGATTGGCAGGGATCACAAATACCTTTAATTTGTTTTGATGAATTAACCC
>SOIY01000104.1 GCA_004376785.1 Candidatus Stahliibacteriota bacterium
TGTCTGCATATTTCCCAATGTCCGAGTTCTTGCCAGGGCGTGGTTTCTGTACGAGAATCTCTCATTTGTAAAGAAACCCCTGCCTTTGTTCTCCCTTTCTTTTCTAAACTTATTAATGCTGCTGCAATTAAGGCATTGTGTATCTTATCATGTTTTGGAACCAAATCAGATTCATTTTCGTCAATAAAATGAGTGTGATAATTGCCATTAATAAATTCCTTTGTGTTCATGATACGTTTCAAAAATCCGACATTCGTTTTTATACCTAAAATAATATAATTTTTTAAGGCATTAGACATACGGGCAATTGACATTTGCCTTGTTTCTGCCCAGGTAATCAGCTTTGAAAGAATCGGATCATAATGTGGAGGAACATCCCAACCTTGATATATTCCTGAATCCACCCTCACACCTGGCCCATTTGGCTCAAGCAAGAATAGAATCCCACCTGGGGACGGTAAGAAACTGTTTTCAGGATCCTCGGCATATATTCTCGATTCTATTGCATGGCCGTGTTGTGATATTTCATCTTGTTTAAACTCTATTTTCATACCAGCTGCAATCATAATTTGCTGACGGACCAAATCAATACCGGTTACCATCTCTGTTATTGGATGCTCAACCTGAATACGTGCATTAACCTCGAGAAAAAAGAAATTCTTATCCTGATCAAGTAAAAATTCAACTGTTCCAGCATTGGTATAATCAGCAGCGTCAATCACCTTCTTTGCAGTATCACCCATCTTGGTGCGTAAAACCTCGTCCAGAACAGGCGATGGTGTTTCTTCAATAATCTTCTGATGTCTACGCTGAATTGAACACTCACGTTCATACAGATGTACTACATTACCAAAATGATCCCTTAAGACCTGAAACTCAATGTGGTGTGGTTTATCAATATACTTCTCCAGATATACAGTATCATCACCAAAGGCACTCTTTGCCTCTCTCTGCCCAGCCGCAATGCTGGCCTCAAGTTCTTTCTCACTGCGCACAATCCTCATACCTTTACCACCACCGCCCATAGAGGCCTTAATAATAACTGGATATCCAACTTCCGCTGCCATCTTTTTAAAACTACCTAACTCTATACTAACACCTTCCATTCCAGGAATAATCGGCACACCTGCAGTTTTAACTGTATTACGTGATGCGACTTTATCACCAACGAGTGCTAATGCCTTAGAACCTGGACCAATAAACACTATGCTGGCATCTTCACAGGCTTTGGCAAATTGTGCATTCTCAGCCAAGAATCCATAACCAGGATGAACTGCCTGTGCACCGGTCTTCTTAGCCACATCAATAATTTTTTCAATATTTAAATAACTTGCCTGTGGCGCTGGATCACCAATACAGACTGTTTCATCCATAAACCGCAAGTGGTAAGAACTCTTATCTACAGTTGAATATACACCTACGGTTGAAATACCGAGTTCCCGGCATGCCTTAGCAACCCGGATAGCAATCTCACCACGATTAGCAATTAGAATTTTTTTAAACATTTTTTGCTCCGCAAAAATTGATGCAAACAGATTGATGCAGATTTATACAGATAAAATATCCGTCTGCATCTGCTTTCATCCGTTTGAATCTAAAGCCCATTTGGGCTTTCGTTTTTCCAAGAATGCATTCATGCCTTCCTGTCCCTCTTCAGATATACGCAGCTGTGCAATAACCTCAGCAGTATACTTTTTAGCTTCGTTAATAGACATTTCAGATACTTTTCTCAATAGCTCTTTACAACTCTTAATCGCCTCAGGACCGCTGGATATCAATTTACTGACAAGCTCGTCAATAAACTTATCAATCTCTTCTATTTCTATAACAGCATTTATGAGTCCGGCATTATATGCCTTATTCGCAGTCAACCTTTCTCCAGTTAAAAAGAACTCGCGGCATTTACCCTCACCACATTTTTTTATAACATAAGGAGAAATACATGCAGGAATCAATCCGAGTTTCACCTCACTAAAACTAAACTTCGCTTTTGTTACAGCAATTGCAATATCACATACTGCAACAAGCCCGGTGCCACCACCAATTGCTGCGCCATTAACCCTGGCAATGGTTGGTTTTGGTGATGCATAGATCTTATAAAGCATATCAGCGAGTTCCAAAGATTCCTTTAGGTTATCTTCATAAGAATAATCTTTTACCCTGCGCATCCAGTTTAAGTCAGCACCAGCACAGAAAGATTTCCCTTTACCAGTTACAACTACGACCCTGATGTCAGGATTTCTTGCGATATCATCAAAGACCATACTAAGCTCTTTAATCATAATATCATTAAAAGCATTATGAACCTCAGGACGATTGAACGTAACCCTGGCTATTTTGTTTTCAATATCATACAAAATTGTTTGCAGTTTATCTTTCAACATACGCTTACCTCATTTAACAAATCATAAATCCTAATATCTAAATCC
>SOIY01000266.1 GCA_004376785.1 Candidatus Stahliibacteriota bacterium
ATTATTTGATCTTTTATAGCAGGGCTGGCATGAAGTGTATTATTCAGGATGACATCAGTAGCTGTGTCTGGGTTGGATTTAACTAATATTTTGATGAATGAAATTAGTGAATTATTATCAAGTTTGTCGATTTTTTTTACAAAATCATCCGTATTAATATCTCTATAGGTTGATGAATTAGCTGTCTCACTATCAGGTATAAAGATTCGTTGTTTAAGGTTGGATAATATTTCTGATAGATAGGCGTTGTTCATTTTATGGTTGAAGAATAAATAACATATGGCCGCAGATACACCTATAGCTAGAAAATATATTGGCTCTCCCATTTTCTGCATAAACAAAAGAAGTGTGCCACAAACTGCCAACGCAAGTGGTATTACGATAACAATTTGGATGGATAGAGCTCGACCACGAATATTTTCAGGTATAGCATTGAAAAATATTGCTCTAACAGGGTTCCTGAATGCGGGCATAATGGCATCTTTGTTTATGCTACCAGCTAATGCTGAATGAAGTGAAAAGCTTGTTAATAATCCAATGTAACTGACTAAACTTGTTAATGGGAACAAAAGGTTAATATTTTTAGCTCCAAATCGATTTATTGCTTTATTTGTTATAAATATCTGCATGGTCAAAGCAAGGAAACTTGTTACTGCCGTTAATTTACCAAAGAAACTTGTTAATTCTTCTTCTGTAGTGAATGTGGTTGTATAGACTCTATTTACTGAATAACATAGAACATAAAATGTAATCACCATGAAGAAAAGGGCTATTGAAGAAAACTTAAGTAGGTTTGATGATTTTAGTAATTTCGCGCCAAATGTTATCTGGCTTACTGCCTGCTTAAATTGTTTTGAACTTTTATATTGTGGTCTGTAATAGGGTGAGATTCCGTTATGTTTATGCCAATAAGCTATTAATGAAATGGAAGTGCCGAGTAAAACACACCATAAAATAATGATGTTTTGAACCCCAATTTTTGTTGAGATTAACGATACAACAGTACCGCCAATAATACTTCCAATTAGTGCGCCTGACATAATTACTGGAAATACACGTTTTGCTTGCATTGAGTCGAAATTCTGACTTAAATAAAATGCAGCATGAATAAGGAATACCTCAGAGGCTACTTCGTATACGACAAAATACACTGGATATATATAATTTGTCGTTCCATAAGACATGACAGACCAGGTGATGATTAAGGCGCCTATCATTAGTATGTATAAGGTAATAAAAAAACGTTCAGGTTTTATCCGATCTGCGAATGCGGCGTAAAAAATACTAATCAGTGAAAGGGATACACCAAGTACGATATACATTATTGGCAAGTATTCTATTCCAAAACGCTTAAAAAATAGCGCATCGGTACTACTTCTTCCAAAAGCATTGCCGCAACCGGCTATAAGGTAGACAAGGAAAAAATAGAAAACATGCTTATACTCATTTTCACGTATAAGTATTATGTCAGCAAATTTTCTAATTATGGGCATGACGACGTTTCATATGAGTTTTAAATATTGATATTTTTATATTATAAAATATTTCAAACATTATTATTTTACACGCGTCTTTCTGGTCCATCATACTTGGGAAGTGATTTATTAAGAATGTATTGATAATCTTTTCCCTCATCAATTGCAAATAACACATTCCTTATCATCTGTACCAGTGCACGGTAGTCTTTTGATATTTGCCTATTGATTGAGTATTGAATTTTATGAGCCAATGGAGCATCCGATTCATATAATAACAAGAAGGCAATGGCCGGAAGTGTTGCAACTTTTACGTTGCCCACTGCTTGGCAAGTAGCTGCATGTTTACCATTATCAATTACTGATACTATCCCGAACCATTCGCCAGGATGATGCCTTTTGATCTCAAGAAACCCGCATTTTTTACCACGGTTATGCGTTACTGAAACATTCCCTTCTATGATTAAATAAACTTTATCGCCTCGGGTATTTTCATTAAAAAATTCATATCCATCAGGGTGTGTGCTGACAAGCATTGACTGTTCAAGGATAGATAGCTGCTCATTAGTAAGGTCAGAGAAGTCAGGAATAGTCTGTAAAAACTTATGGAAATCCATTTTAGCCTCCCAGTTAGTGGTGTAATTGATGATATAATTTTACAAACCAATCTCGAGTTGAATCAATTTTGCTGTGTTCATGATGGATGTTGGATTCTTTATGATCGACTAGGCCATCAAATAGTAGTTTATCAGTGGATATCAATCTGTTGATTAACATGGATGAAATAGAGCGCAATATTTTTCCGGATATAACAGGATGCTCTTTTTCAAGTTCATTAAATGAAGTCTTGTCTAAGCTGTAAAAAATGCAAGGTGTCTCGGTTATTACTGATGAGGTTGCATTTCCATTATCGAGCATCGAAACC
The DNA here is from genome assembly GCA_004376785.1 of Candidatus Stahliibacteriota bacterium. Lineage (GTDB taxonomy): Bacteria > Hydrothermota > Tepidihabitantia > SM23-42 > SM23-42 > SOIY01. The sequence goes on from SOIY01000266.1 coordinate 2,401, forward strand.
TCACCAACATATTCACC
>SOIY01000012.1 GCA_004376785.1 Candidatus Stahliibacteriota bacterium
GCGGAACGATACTGCGTTATTAGTGGTATGAATTAATGCCTATTTTTTTGTAGACCTCATCCATTGTCTTTTGGGCAATTTGTTTTGCTCTTTTCTTGCCATCCCTTAATACTTCGTAAATATAATCTTTTTTGCTGCGCAATTCCTTTTGTTTGTTTTGAATAGGTTCTAATTCTTTATACATATTATCCAGAAGGATTTTTTTGCAATCAAGACATCCAATTTCTGCAGTACGGCATCCATGTGCGCAATGTTCTATATCTTTTTGTTTAAAGAACGCCTTGTGCATAGTAAAGATATTACAAATATCAGGATTTCCCGGATCGTTTCTTTTTTTTCTATTTGTATCAGTAACCGCAGTTGAAAGTTTTTTCCAAATCTCTTCTTTAGTTTCATCAAGGTATATACAGTTGCCCAGACTCTTACTCATTTTATTCACGCCATCAAGCCCTAAGATTCGTGAAATCTCGCCGAGTTTTGCATTTGGTTCTGGAAAGGTCTGTCCAAAAGTCGAATTGAATCTTCTTACTATTTCCCGTGTTAATTCCAGGTGTGCAACCTGATCATCACCAACCGGCACAACATGTGCCTTATAAAGAATAATATCTGCTGCCATAAGTGCTGGATAATCGAATAATCCCATATTAACATAGTCAGGATTTTCCTTGCTTTTCTCTTTAAAAGTAGGAACCCTTGAAAGCCATGAAATCGGCGTTATTGTATTTAATATCCATGCAAGTTCAGTATGCTCAGAAACAGTCGACTGCAACATCAATATACTCTTCTCGGGGTCGATACCAGCAGCAAGATAATCGACCGCGGCATTGAATATACTCATCTCCATTTCCTTTGGGTCGAAACGCACAGTCATTGCATGGTAATCAACAATTCCATAGATACAAAAATATTCATCCTGGAGTGCAATCATATTTTTCATTGCACCTACATAATTACCAATATGCAACCTTCCCGAAGGTTGAATGCCGCTAAAAACCATTTTCTTCTCTGCCATGTTTAGATAATATTCAAAAAATGCTTTAAGTCAATATGTTTTTATTTTTACAATTTTCTTTTTTAAAACTCTATTTTTATTTTTTATTATTAAAAAATATACTCCGGATTTTAATTTTTTACCAATTGTAATAGTTTCCTGCCCTTTTGTTTTTAGATGGATTAACCTTGTTCCTGTAATGTCATACACAGATATATCATAGGGGTTAGTAGAGTGTAGTTTAGATAGGTTTAATTCATGAGTAAAGATCGATTTGATTGTTTCGACATTAAAAGGTAAATCATACTCGTGCTCTGCTATACCTGTTGAATCCCAGAAATTTCTTCTAATGGTATTCCACAAATGGTCATAATCACGGTCATAACCCAATGCCCAGCATCCAGCACCCTGAAGCAAAGAATCATTAACCATACTGTATTTAATATTATGTGATACAGAATCATCATACCAGCATTGATGCCACTCAATAGAATAGTATTTATACCAGGGGGTTAAAGAATATTCATCCCACAACCTTCCGTGTATATTTGCATTTTGAAATGCATAGTAGTAGATGACTGCAGAACCTGAACCAGTAGTAGAGCTTCCTTTGTCTTCAGAAATAGTAGGCCAATCATAACCATAATAAGGCAAACCAAGAATAATCTTTGAACCGCCTACTCCATAATCCTTATAAGTACCAATGGATTTGGCAGCACAATACTGTCCCCAGAATGAAGAAGGAACACAAGGTGATACAGGTCCGGCAATCGATGCACCGCTCCAGTGAAAATCATAAGCCATAATAAAAAGACCATTTGAGTGTTCCGAAAGATAGGTAATATTATAGCCAGGATACCATTCAGGTACTGCAATCGAAGCAATGTATAGCTCTTTTTGTTCGGTTTGATAATTCCATAGCTCATCAGCCAGGTCACTAATAAAAAGACTAAAACTGTCACGCACTGGAGATATTACAAATTCAAAATCGATATTTGCTCCTTCAATTCCATAATTGGTAATAAAATTACTGATATTATTAATAGCGTTTTGTCTTGCTGTAGCATTATTTAAAAAGGCAGAAACATTAGAACTTCCGAAAATAATATATGTCATATGGATTTTTACATCGTGGGCATGACCATAATCGCGTATTTTAATAAACCGGCTCTGGTTTGGAATACTTCCAAGATTTCCATTTGCTGGATCAATTTCAATTGAAAAATATGCAATATGTGTTAAAAGTTCCATTTGAAAATATTCATAATAGGTAGTATCAATCCAATAGGGGCAATAACCATAATAGTTTTTCAACATTTCTTTTGTGTTTGATTTTAAAGGTACATAATCAAGACTTGTATTGCTGATTGGTGAAAAAATTGCATCGTGAAGATAATTTTTATACTCGAGTTCATGGATTGA
>SOIY01000168.1 GCA_004376785.1 Candidatus Stahliibacteriota bacterium
GGTGTGGGGGTTAGGTATTTTTATATCTTGGTCAATATTGACACTGTCTAATTTCTTTGTATAATCAGAATATATGAAAACCTTGCTTTCTGGCAACGAGGCAGTGGCACGTGGCGCATGGGAAGCAGGTTGTCATGTGGCGGCTGCATATCCAGGAACACCTTCAACTGAAATAATTGAAAATATTGTAAAATACCCCGAGATATATACAGAATGGGCAATAAATGAGAAGGTTGCCTTAGAGGTTGTTGCCGGCGCATGTTTTGCTGGTGCGCGGGCACTTGCTGCGATGAAGCACGTAGGCCTAAATGTCGCAGCTGATCCTTTTTTTACAATGGGTTATTCTGGTGTAACTGGCGGTCTTGTAATTGTTTCAGCTGATGATCCAGGTATGTGGTCTTCGCAGAATGAACAGGATAACCGCCATTATGCAAGGCATGCAAAGGTTCCTATTTTAGAACCATCAGATTCAAATGAAGCAAAGCTTTTTACAAAACTCGGCTTTGAAATCTCTGAAAAATTTGATACACCTGTTCTTTTAAGATTGACAACAAGAATTTGCCATTCAACCTGTCTGGTAGATCTACAAAAGAGAAAAGAACAAAAGATTAAAGGCTATGTTAAAGATATTAAAAAGCGACTTATGCTACCTGCTCATGCCAGGCTAAGACATATTATTGTTGAGGAAAGATTGAAAAAATTAGAGAAGTTCAGTGAAGTTTTTCCATATAATAAAATCGAATGGGGTAAAAAAACGTTAGGTATTATTACATCAGGAATTGCTTATCAATATGCAAAAGAGGTCTTTCCTGATGCAAGTTTCTTAAAACTTTCTCTTACCTATCCTATTCCTAAAAATCTAATCAAGCGATTTGCAAGAAAGGTAAAAAGGATAATTATTGTAGAGGAAGGAGATCCTGTCTTAGAAACAGAGATAAAGGCATTGGGCATCAAGGTCATTGGTAAGGAAAAAATTCCTTTATGTGGTGAATTAACCCAAAACGTGATAAGGACGAGTTTTTCCAGGAAAGACAAAGCAAAAATAAAAAAGGATAAAATACCGCCCAGGTCACCGGTTTTATGTCCGGGCTGTCCTCATCGGGGTGTTTTTTACATAATTAATAAATTGAAACTTGTAACATCAGGAGATATTGGCTGCTATACCTTGGGAGCCTTGCCGCCTCTTAGTGCTATGGATACCTGTGTTTGTATGGGTGCATCAGTTACCAATGCCCATGGAATGGAAAAGGCATTGGGTAAAGATTTTAGTAAAAAGGTGGTTGCAGTTCTTGGCGATTCGACATTCTTCCACTCAGGTATTACCGGGCTTGCAAATGCAGTATACAACAAAGGAAATTTAAATTTGCTTATTCTTGATAATTTCACTACGGCGATGACCGGGCATCAACCCCATCCAGGTACAGGCAAACTTGCAAGAGGTGAACAGGGTAAACGCATTCCACCTGAGGATGTTGTAAAGGGATGTGGTGTGGAGTTTGTCAGGATTGTAGATCCGAATGATTTAAAAGAGACTGAGACAGCAATAAAACAAGCGCTCGAGTTTGATGGTGTTGCTGTTTTGATCTTCCGCCGCCCCTGTGCTTTATTAGTAAAACCGAAACCATCATATAGAATTGATCCAGAATTATGCAATGGATGTAAATTATGTTTGCGCATTGGTTGCCCGGCGATTAGTCTTGAATTCCCTGAAGACCGGAAAAAGCCACTCGCAGTAATTGATCATGCCTTTTGTACTGGCTGCGGGTTGTGTACACAAGTCTGTAATCGTAATGCGATTATCGCACCGGAACAAGCGAATACATGAAGTCGAGGAACAAAGTGAAGACATACACTACTAATATTGTTATCTGCGGTGTAGGTGGCCAGGGTATTATCCTCGCATCTAATGTTCTATGTTATGCCGCTTTTCTGGAAGGCCTTGATGTGAAGAAAAGTGAAGTTCATGGTATGGCACAGCGAGGCGGAAGTGTAATAACTCATGTAAGATTTGGAGAAAAAATCTATTCGCCCTTGATAGAACAAGGAAAAGGAGATGTTATTCTTTCCTTTGAAAAACTTGAGGCATTAAGGTATATACATTATTTAAAGAAGAATGGCATTACCATTGTCAATGATCGCAAGATACCGCCAATGAGTGTTCTCACAGGTACAGTGTCTTATCCTGCAAAGATTGAAACAAAATTGAAAAAGTATGGTAAAACTTTTTTTATTGATGCAGCAAAGATAGCCCTGAACCTGGGTAATATCCGCGTTGTTAACATTATTCTTTTAGGTGTACTCTCCAATTTTTTGAACTTTAAACAAAAATCTTGGGAACAGGCAATAAGGCAAAACGTAAAGACAAAATTTGTCGATCTAAATATCACAGCATTTAATAGAGGAAA
>SOIY01000016.1 GCA_004376785.1 Candidatus Stahliibacteriota bacterium
GTGAGAGAAGATTTTATCAGGAAGCTCAAACAGCCCTCGGATGTATAGGAAGCCAGAGACCCTAAAGCCCTGGCTTCCCGAGAATGAAAAAGAAGGAAACAATATAAACGAAAATGAAGAGATTGTAGAAGGTGAAATGAAAAAAGAATACAAAGACATCAAAGGATTGATAAAAGCAATATTAAAAAATGACGAGAATAAGGAAACTCGGGACTTGATAGAAGAGTTAAAAGATGTAATTCGCAGAGGATCTTTCACAAGGGAAGAATTTTTAAAAATGGGAATGTGGAAAAGCACCCGTCCAAAAAAATGGTATGAATCCAATTCAGAGAAAGATATAAACAAAGTCTCCGAAAAGGTGTTCTCAACTAATTATGAAAGGAGAAGAATTGAACTGTTGACAAAATTAAAAGGTGTTAGCATTCCCACTGCATCTGCAATTCTTATGCTGACTAATCCTCAGAGATACGGAGTCATAGACATTAGAGTCTGGCAAGTTCTTTACTTATATGGTTAAGTGAATGTGAAACCCACAGGAGTAAATTTCAGCTTTCAAAACTGGTATAATTATCTAAAGCAAATTCGCTACTTTGCAGAAAGCTTTAATGTTATGGCAAGGGATATTGAAAGGGTGATTTTCTATTATCATCGCGAGAAGCACGAAGGAAAATTATATAAAGACCTAGTCAATCAATAAAACTCGCAATTCTAACTATCATTATGGATGATGTGCAAAAATTCTATGTAATCATGGAGAATCTTGAAAAGAGGCTTATGGGGAAGAGAATATTAGATAAATGTGATGGGAGAATGAGTTGGCCTAGGCGTGGCGTTTATTTCTTTTTTGAAGAAAGTGAAAACAGAACTCATTCTGGTAAAGGCTTAAGAGCAGTACGGATTGGAACACATGCTCTCGAGGAGAAAAGCAAAACATCACTTTGGGAGAGGTTAAGACAACACAAGGGAACGCTCAATGGTAAACATCCTGGTGGGGGCAATCATAGAGAATCTGTTTTTAGAAAACATGTAGGTTCTGCCATAATTAATAAGAGGGGAATGAACTGCATCTCATGGGGAGAAAAACGTATTAGTAAGAAGGAACGAGATTTAGAATATGAGTTAGAGAAAAAAGTCAGCCAATATATCCGAAAGATGCCGTTTATTTGGTTAAAAATTGATGATGAGCCGGGTCCTAATAGTATGAGGGCCTTCCTGGAGAGGAATGCTATAGCTTTACTGTCTAATTTGAATAAAAATCCGATAGATCCACCATCAGAAAATTGGCTCGGCAACAATAGCAAAAATGAAAGAGTTGTGAGATCTGGGTTATGGAAAGATAAACACACAGAAAGAGCTCCTGATCCAAGATTTTTGGACATCTTCGATAAATTTGTAATGCGGATGTGATTCAAATGAGCCTTAAAATACTAGTGGCAACAGCGTGTGGGAATAAGAAAAAGCCAGGAATGCACAGGGCAGTTGATTTGTATTTATCATCGAGAATAAGAGCAGTTTATAATCGAAAAGGTGGCTGCGATATGTCAATATTGAGCTCCAGATATGGATTAGTTGATTCCCAAATGGTAATAGAGGATTATGATGACATTTTAACGCCTGAGCGAGCTGAGATTTTGCTTCCAAGAATTGCCGATTATATTAAGAAATACGATGTAATAGTGTATTTTAAAGCGGGGGCTTCAGCACTTTATTTTGAATTGATCAGAGAAGTAGCTGAATTGGCAAAGAAACCAATTGTGCATTTTGGATATGGTTACATGGCAGAAGTTAATGAAATTGCAGGAGTTATATTAGAAATAAAGGAGGATCCTAAATTTTTAGTCAAATTTCATCTTAACAATGTCGATATTCCAAAGATTCCATCTGAAAAGGTAAAAAAAGTACCCCATAAGGAGGTTAAGGTGATATACAAGGACAACAAAATGCCAAACTCAGAGGATTTCCGGCGAGAAATATTCAAAATATTTGATAGGCCGAAAAAGAGGGGGAAGAAGCCAAAAAAGTAGATCAAATAATGGAATTTTTCAGGAGACATGCGAGGAACACGTGTAAGGGATGGAAATGACGCTGGCTTCTTGATCTTCTTCTAAGTAAAAAAGAGATGAAAAAGAATTAGAATAGCAAGTCATTATTTATTATGAAAGACACTCTAAAAGCTTCCAAAGCTTCTCCCTGACTTCTGTGTTTTCCTCTCTCTTTCCACTTCATAATACATGTATCTACATAGTTAGAATAACACTAGGGATATTACTTCTGTCGATAAAGGTTTATCGCATACTTTCAATATTTAGCTAAAGGTGCTAACTCTTTGAATTTATTGATAGTTACGATCTCTTTGATGATTTCTGGCATATCTCGGTTCCAACTAAAGTTCTTTTGGGCTGC
>SOIY01000271.1 GCA_004376785.1 Candidatus Stahliibacteriota bacterium
CTACAGCGCAGTGCTGTTTTATCTCAACAATATAGCTTTTTTGGTCAAACAATGATCTGTTGTTTCTAATCGCACAAAGTAAACACCAGCAGCAACAGGACGGTCAAGTTGGTCTGTACCAGACCACTTGACCGATTGCAGATTACAGATTTCAGATTGCAGATTAAATTCTTTTATTAGCCTGCCACTTACATCATAGATCTTTAACCCTATACTCTCTACACTTTGCCCTATGCAATATTCAATATCCATTTTGTGTCGGAAGGGATTTGGATGAACTTGGAGAAATAGTGTTGTGATTCTATCATCGGTGTATTCTTCGAGCATAGTTATATATTCAGCCGTAAAGTCATCTATGTAAAAACCTTCGCCAACGCCGTCGCCGCCATCACTGATAAAGGCGATTCTTACCTGAATTGTTTCACCTGCAGGATATTCGGAAAGTGAGTACTCTTCTTCAAACCAATCACTTTGAATACCACGTCCTCCAAGTGCGCCACCGGTTCCAATGAAATCTAAGGTATCTGCATAGCCATCGCCCATAATAATAATATATATACCATCGGTTCCATAGAGTGGTACATGAAACCAGCGATAGAATTTTAAGGACGAGTTTGCATTAATCATGAACGGAATTGTCTGAATATAACAGTCCATATTGTTGATATAGTAGCCGCTTGTGTCGCCACAATACCAGGAATGTGTGGGGGAGAAGGAGCGGTTTGTGGAGATATGCCATAGATTATATGTGCCACCTGTTGTCCATAGTCCAGTGCCTGATTCCATGTCGTCGCTAAAACCAGTTTCACCAATAAGCAAGTCTATTGTATCATTGAAGCTGTAATCATTGGTTTGGATTGTTATCGGCAATTGTGCGAGATACGATGAAGGGCAACCAGGATCGATTGAAACCACAAAAGCTTGTGATGTAATACTTAGAGATTCTGGATATATTTCACCATACCACACACTGTCAGAAAGAATTGAGACATTAGGGTCATTCGATATTAATTTTGCAAAACTTGAATGACCAAAACCATAGCCTAAATTCTCAAGATTTACAAAGAGTGACTCTGTTTCATTCGGCATTGTGGGTGGTGAGGAGATAATAATTTCATTAATGCCAAGGATTGGAGTGCCAATAAGGATAATCGGGTTGAAATTTAGTGTCTGACTGGCATCGGTAATTTCCAGGTCAAAACTTATTCCGTACCCGTTTGAAGCAGCTCCTACAGTAATTTCAAATGCATCATCGATTGTAATTGAGTCGCCAGGTGATAAGGATGATAAGGATTCTATGCTGTCCTGAATTGTCACAAAGGGATCTAAAGAGCGGAGTTTTAACTGAATATTATTTGCTGTTGTATTGCCACAATTTTTAATGGTTGTTGGTAAGAGAATATTTTCATTAGGATTAGCAATGCCATCACTGTTTCCTGATGTATCACCTATTATCCATCCTAGATAATTTACATAAGAACCACTTACCACAGGAATCGTTATTTCAGAAAGAAGATAATTATGCGCAGTCACAGTAAGATCACAGTCACCCGAAGTTGAAGGTGTAGCATCGAGAAAGATCGAACCGCTTGCGTCAGTATATCCTGATGCATATGATTCACTGCCTTTCATAAGACAGACAAGAGCATTTTTAATCGGCGTATTACTATTTTTATCCTTGACCGTGATTAAAATACGACTACTTCCAAGAGGAATAGATTGTGGATATGATACTTTAAGGGTCTCAGGTGTGTCAGTCCAGACAGGCATTTCTGGATCGCCAAGCAGATTTAACTGGTATTGATGCCAGCGATAAACATTCTTTTCCCTTGAGTACGGGATAAAATAGACCTTGCTCAGAGCAAGCGCTGCGCCAAGGTGAAAGTTATCTTCTTTGAATAGAGAATAAAATATACGGCTGTCAAACCTATCAGAATATCCAAATCCTGGATTTCCTGGAGAACCCCAGCCATAACTTGAATTACCGATGAATGCTATACCACCGCCATTCGGGCTGTTTACAAATGACTCACCTATTGCATTAAAGTCAAATGCCGAAGTCCAACAACCAATCGAAGCTAAGATACCATATTTAGGGGCATTGGTCAGGGTATCAAAATCTATATTATGAAGATACCCAGTTCCAGCACCCATAGTCTCAATCCAGCCATGTCCATCGTGGTTAGTAAGTCCTTGACCCTGTCTCAGTGCGTTCTTGAATGCTGATGGACTCAAAGTACCCTGACTATGATATAATTTTGTAATTTCGAAATCGAGCGGAAATGATTCTGCTTCTATCATATTCTTATGCACACCCTGATCTGTGTACGGATTATACCAGAGAATATCAGCCGAAAACATGGCATTATTGAGATAATCCAATGGAGGATTTTTTTCATAGATTAAAATCTTTTCAACAAATTTTTGTGCTTCTGCAATGGTGTTTACAGGCGCTCTGCCCACAAAGAGATCTGGATAGAGGTCAATGCTATCTTCAATCTCGCCATAGCTACCGTCACCATCTAAATCCCATGTACCTTGTAAATCAGCATAATATAAATCACAGGGCATAGTATCTTCTCGACCCGGGTAAATAAACGCACTGCAGGTCATTGCATAGGCAAATCTGCAGGGAATAATATCTGTATCTCCTGCTAAAAGCACATATTCGACACTCGAATCCGGTAATGTCTTCAGATAATTCCTTATGCATGCTGCATTATCCTCACCGCCCGGATAATTGGCTAAAATCCAATTAACAGTCCTTAGTTCGGCTTTGATTCCTTTTTTTGTCTTCCAATCTGCTAATCTTTCAAATACTGTATCCATTGGTGGATTGGTTATTATTAGATATTCGAAATACGCCCTATTGCGGCTACCGAGGTCGGCTGTAACATCCTCAGGGTTGATTACAATTTTTTTAATCATATTGCTTCGAGCTCTTTTTTTAATACCACCTTCATATTCAACAGAAAATTTTATCGAACTGAAAAATATCAATTTTTTTGATTTAGGTAAATATTGTACTGGATAAACGAACAGTTCGCAGATTTGATAATTATCATAGACAGCCGTGCCTTTAAATTCGATAATATTTTCTGGATATGGTTTGTTAGATGAATAAATCTCCTGTTTTGGCTCATCAAGTTTTTTAACTTCTTTTTGTGATAGAATAACTGGTGGTTGGACATACGAAAGCAGAAATTCACCATCCAACTCTTTCCCTTCCTTTGATAAAATATTAACATTAGTTATTTTTGCTCCATAAGGAAGTGCTATTTTAATTGCTCTGACCGGTACCTCGGGAGCAGCAACTTCATCGGATATCTCATATCCTGGAAGCCTTATTTTTGTATACTCGAAATTCTGTTGGATAATCAGACTATTTACATCAAGTTCAATATTCTTTACGATTGTGTTGTTCATACTTATGCATAAAAGTAAGATTGGTATCATTTTTCCTCCTATTTATTTAATTATAAAACAAAATTTGCTCTTTCTCAATTACAATATAATTATATTAAAATATATTGTTTTGTCAACTCTCAACTAAATGACGCGTTTATTTTTCTTTTGGAATCGAATTTTACAAACCAAAACTACAGTTACAAAAAGCAAAGTAAGAATTGGGAATATATGACCTATTATCTGAAATATTGTTCGATCGCGTTCAATTGAAATGCGACGCGAGATAAAGTCTTCCTTGAATAATGCTGTTTCTACTAAAACCCTTCCGTATTTATCAACAATCATTGATATGCCAGTATTGGCACTTCGGGCAAGAGGTACACCGTTCTCTACTGTTCGCAAAATTGCCATATCATTATGTTGCTGTGGCCCAGAGATTTTACCGAACCAGCCATCGTTTGTGATATTTATTAAAAGGTCTGCGCCATCTTTCACAAATACTCTTGATAATTCAGGAAAGATTGATTCAAAACAGATAAGGCAAGAAAATTTGAGCCCTTTGCTCTTAAAGATTTTATACTCTTTCCCTGAGGCATAATCTCCTCCACCAACATCTATCTTTTTGAATAGAGGTATATAATTATTGAATGGAATATGTTCACCAAATGGAACAAGGTGCATTTTTTTATATTCCTGAGTTATTCCTTTTTTCGGTTCAATAAGGACCGCACCATTGTATATTTCGCGATTTTGGGAGTTGTATATGGGTGTTCCAGTTAAAATAGGCGCATTTATTCTGTTTGATAGCTCATATACAGCTTCTTGATATTTACCAGGGAATTGTAAAAATAAAGGTATAGCAGTTTCAGGCCAGATAATTATGTCGAATGGTTTATCGGTTTTTTCGGCAGTGATTTTCCCACCTTTCTCAGATAGATAAATAAGACGATTGAACGTCTCTTCCCGCATTGCTTTAGTAAATTTTAAATTTGGGTCGATATTTGGTTGAACTACACCAACAGAAATAAATTCTCCGACCGGTTCTTTTATTCTCAATACGCCATATAATAGTGGTAGGCCAAAGATTATTGCAAGCATGACAGAGTATTCGATCTTTTTCAGTTTTATCAATTTATACAAGATCACATTTATTAAAACGAGCCAGAATGACAGACCATAAATGCCATAAATAGATACCTGTTGTATTACTATTGGGTAACGTGCCTGAGAATAACCAAAGGATAGCCAGGGAAATCCCAGTTCGCCAATACCTCTGATAAACTCCAGCCCGGCAAGAATAAATGGCAGGAACCATAATCCAATTTTATTTACAATAAGTAAACCTGTTCCATAATAGAGACCAAAATAAAGAAACATCAAAATTAAGCCAAACAATAGTAGAAGCTTAATATTTATTTCAATTTGAAGAAATACGAGCCAGAATAGCGAAAACAAAGAAAATAAAAAACCGAATATTATTCCTGATTTAAAAACAAATGACGGTTTTATATTCTCTATAGCAAATAATAATGGCACCAGACCAAACCATGCAAGAAAATGCAGCCCTATTGGATGGAAAGATAAAGACATGAGTACAGCTGATGCTACAATCAGTAATAATTGCTTACGAGTCATGTTTATGTGTTTTAATTAAACAAAAAGTTAATCTAATAGTCATTCGTTATACGTTTTTGGACATCGCTGTCCGTATTGTTTGACGGCATCGTTGTATGGCGAAAAAATATAACGACAAATAATAAACGACTAACCATACAAGCCCCGTGAAATAATTGAAAAGGACTTGTCATTGAGCAAGAATATAGATTCAACAACATAATTAATACGTTCGAACATACAATTTCTTGTATTTCACGGGGCGGGTCGCGATGCCGAATAAAAACAATCCATTAACTTTTTTCAATCTATACTCCAAAGTATAGGTTGAATTCAAAGGGATGTGGTCTTATGTGGATTTCCTCAAACTGTTTGGTTTTGACCTCAATCCAGCTTTCAATAAGATCCATGGTGAATATATTCCCGCGTAACAGAAAATTGTAATCTTTTTTTAACGCATTGATTGCCTCATAAACATTTGTTGGCAATTTCTCTTTTTTATCTACCCTGAATCTATTTTTTAGCCCATCAATTCCTGCAAGTAAGATTGCCGCTATTGCTAAATATGAATTTGCCGTTGCATCAGGAATACGATATTCAATCTCCATCATTTTTTTATTTTTCAGATATGCAGGAAGACGGAAAGCTGTTTTCCTGCTTCCTATGGCAAAATCTGTATAGGTTGGTGCCTCAAAACCAGGGATGAGTCTTTTGTATGAGTTTGTGCTTGGATTTGTAAAGGCACATAGAGCACGAGAGTGGTGAAGAATCCCTGCAATATACGTAAGGCACAATGAACTTAGATTGTTTTTATTTTTCGCGTTGTAGAATAAGGATTTATTTTTACTTCCTAAATACTGGTGGAGATGTAAACCATTACCCGGTTCGTCAAATAATGGTTTAGGCATGAATGTTACGTATTTTTTATATTTTTGACATAGACATTTGATAAGGTATTTTGCAATAAAAATGTTATCGGCGGTTTTGAGAAGAGGTTCGAATAGAAGTTCAATTTCCATTTGCCCTTTTGGCCCCACTTCATGATGATGATATTTGCATTTGATATTACACATAGACAGGGTTTCGACAATAGTATTGCGAAGGTTGAAGTATTTGTCTGAGGGAGGGGTAATATGATAACCTCCTTTACGTCTGATAGGATATGACGGTACTACCTGGTTTTGTTCTTCTGATGCAATTCGAAAATAACTATAACCAGGGCCTTCACCAAAATTACAGTTATCAAAGATGTAGAACTCTAATTCAGGTTGAAAAAAAGGTTCCATATTAAATTCATTTTTAAGATATTGAGCCACCATTTTTGCGATATTCCTTGTGTCTCTGTGAAACGGAGTTAAAGTATCTGGCAAATACACACTACATAAAAATGAGGCGGTTTTGTGTTCGAAAAATGGGTCAAAAAATAAAGTGGTTAAATCAGGGAAAAGCAGCATATCTCCTTTTTCAACAGCTTTGTACCCAGGTAAACTTGAACCATCAGCACCTACACCTTCATCTATTATTTCCTCAAAACGTTCAAACGGAACTGTAATATGTTGCATAGTACCAGTGAGTGCAGCATATTTCAAGTCGATAAATTTTGTTCCAGCTTCTTTCAATTTTCTTTTTAATTTGAGAATGCTTTTTCCTTTCATTATTAAAATTATAAACAAAAAAAATCTATTGTCAACGGAAGAGATTCAGGTAGTAATTATTCTTGACTTTCAATAAATATTAATTATAGTTAAGAGAAGGAGAACTTATATGGCGATGATAAAAGCAAAATATATTTGGATGGACGGTAAGTTTGTTGATTGGAAAGATGCAAAAATTCATATACTTTCTCATGTTATTCATTATGGAACAGGAGTTTTTGAAGGTCTAAGATGTTATAAAACATCAAAAGAACCAGTTATATTTAGATTAAATGATCATACTGAAAGACTGTTCAACTCTGCAAAGATCTACCGGATGGAAATACCCTACAGTGTGAAAGAGTTGAACAATGTAGCAGTTGAACTTATCAAGAAAAATGAGCTTGAAGATGCATATATAAGACCTATTGCATATCGTGGCTATGATTCTTTGGGTGTTAATCCTTTTACCTGCCCGGTTTGTGTTACGATAGCAACCCTGCAATGGGGGGAATACCTTGGTAAAGAAGCGCTTGAGTCAGGAGTTGATGTGATGATTTCTACCTGGAATAGAATGGCACCAAATACATTTCCTGCAATGGCAAAATGCTGTGCTAATTATATGAATTCACAATTGATAAAAATGGAAGCGATAACTTTTGGTTTTGTAGAAGGTATTGCATTGGACACCACTGGTTATGTAAGTGAAGGTTCTGGTGAAAATATATTTGCCGTTAAAAATGGTGTATTACATACTCCACCTTTACATGCAAGTATTTTACCGGGAATAACGCGTAACACAATTATGACCATTGCCAATGACTTCGGGATTCAAGTAATTGAAGAGATGCTTACAAGAGAATATCTTTATTTGGCTGATGAGGTATTCTTTACTGGCTCTGCTGCTGAGGTAACACCAATAAGAACAATCGACAAGATCACAATTGGAAAAGGAAAATGCGGTCCGATTACCAAACAACTTCAAGATGCATTTTTCGATGTGATTAAAGGCAGAAAAGAAGATAAATATAATTGGCTCACCAGGGTT